>CALMCS010000373.1 GCA_937862875.1 uncultured Comamonadaceae bacterium | reverse complement strand
GCACATCGACTTCGTGGCCAAGCATCCCGGCGTGCCGCGCATGCTGTGCGGAGAGCTGCAGCTCTCCGGCGAGACGCTCGCCAAGCGGATGGTGCAGACCTTGATTCGTCAATACGAACAGCGCCTGCGCCGTGTGATGGAAGCCGGCAAGGTGCAGGGCGAGTTGGATGCGGATCTGAATGTGGATGCCGCCGCCGTGTTGTTCATCGGCACGATCCAGGGACTCGTCATGCAGTCGCTGCTGGCCGGCAAGGTCAGTCGCATTCGGCGAGATGCGCCGGGCGTGTTTGCCATCTATCGGCGTGGCATCGAAAGCACCAAATGAAGGATCCGTCTGCTCCGCAAGCGCGACTGCGACCTCCAAACCCTTCGATAAATCGGGAGCAACAAACATGACGGCACACAGCGGACGCGCGATCTGGATGCGTGTGATTTCCTTGATTGCCATCGGATTTGGCCTGCTGACCCTCCAGGAAGGTGGCGCAGTGCTGTTTGTCGACGGTGCGGCGCGCCAGGCAGCCGGAAGCTATGTGCCGTTCGTGCTCTGGTTCAATTTTCTGGCCGGTTTCGCCTACATCGTCGCGGGCGTTGGCTTGTGGATGCGCCGGCGCTGGGCTATGTGGTTGGCGGTTGCCATCGCGGTGGCGAGTGCGCTCGTGTTCCTGGCTTTCGGAGTGCATGTGGTTCTGGGTGGCGCCTGGGAGCGGCGGACGGCGGCGGCCATGACGCTGCGCACGCTGGTGTGGGCGGGCATAGCGGCCATGGCTTGGCGCCGGTCAGCGGCGAATGTGCCGACCGCGCGCGAGCACTGAACATATTTATCTAGCGGAAACCCTTCAATGACCACTCCAAACCTCTCCATCAAAAAAATTCGTTGGGTCGTGATCGCTGTCGTCGTGATCGCTCTTGGCGGCGCACTGGCGTTCTGGCTATCGCGCGACCGTAACAAGGAAGATGCGTTGCGCCTCTACGGCAACGTAGACATCCGCGAGGTGCAACTGGCCTTCCGCCAGCCCGGGCGCGTGATGCAGATGGCTTTCGATGAGGGTGATGCCGTCCGCGCCGGCGCGCGCCTGGCCGCGCTCGACGCGCAACCGTATCGGGACGCCCTTGTGGCGGCACAGGCCCAGGTGCAGGTGGCGCAGGCGGAACTGGCCAAGCTGCGCCGTGGCCTGCGGCCGCAGGAAATCACCCAGGCGCGCGAGGCGCTCAAGAAAGCTCAGGCGCTCGTCACCGAGGCCGAGCGCAATTTTCAGCGCCAGAGCGGCCTGCTGGCATCGGGCGCCAGCAGCCAGCGTACGGTCGATGCCGCCCGCACCGCAAGGGATCAGGCCGCCGCGGGCGCCGAAGCAGCCAAGGCCGCCTTGTCGCAAGCAATCGAAGGTTTTCGCAAAGAGGACATCGCCGCGGCAGAGGCTCGTCTGGCGGCCGCGCAGGCAGCAGCAGCGCAAGCCACCACGTCCCTGGCGGACACCGAATTGACGTCGCCCAGCGACGGAACCGTCATCGCGCGGGTGCGCGAACCCGGCAGCATGGTCGCGAGCCAGAGCACGGTCTACAGCCTGAGTCTGGATAAGCCTGTGTATGTGCGCGCCTACGTGGGTGAGTCGGATCTGGGGCGCATCGCGCCCGGCACGGCGGTGCGCGTCAAGAGCGATTCTTCGGAGAAGGTCTATCGCGGCCAGATCGGCTTCATCTCGCCGCGCGCTGAGTTCACGCCCAAGACGGTGGAGACAACGGACTTGCGCACGGATCTGGTCTATCGCCTGCGCATCGTCATCGACGAAGCCGATGCCGACGCCGCCTTGCGCCAGGGCATGCCGGTGACGATAGCGGTCGATGCCAAACCAGTCTCTGGCGCGCGCGTGGGGGAGCGTTGAGATGCAGGCGAACACGGCCATGGCCACCACGCCTACAAGCGCCAGCGCCGATAGCGCCGCCGTCGTCATCGAAGGCCTGAACAAGCATTTTGGCGACGTAAAGGCCCTGCGGAGCTTGAGCGCACGCATCCACTATGGGCGGCTGACGGGACTGGTCGGCCCCGATGGCGCCGGTAAGACGACGCTGATGCGGATTCTGACCGGGCTCCTGGTGCCCAATGCTGGCCGTGTCACTCTGGCCGGCTTCGACGTGGTCAAGGACAACGACGCGATCCACGTCGCCAGCGGCTACATGCCGCAGCGCTTCGGCCTGTACGAAGACCTGTCGGTGATGGAGAACATGCGGCTGTATGCGCAGTTGCGCGGCATGGATGCGGATCGCAACGCCGCGCTGTTCGCCGAACTGCTAGATTTCACGCGCCTCGCGCCCTTCACCAAGCGCCTGGCCGGCAAGCTCTCCGGCGGCATGAAACAAAAGCTCGGCCTTGCCTGTGCGCTCATGGCGCGACCCAAGGTGCTGCTGCTGGACGAGCCTGGAGTCGGGGTGGACCCGGTCAGCCGCCAGGATTTGTGGCGCATGGTGCAGGCGCTGACCGACGAGGGC
>CALMCS010000372.1 GCA_937862875.1 uncultured Comamonadaceae bacterium | reverse complement strand
GGCCATGGCCGATACGCTGGCCACGCTGCATGCGGTGGACTGGCGTGCTGCGGGCCTCGAGGGCTTTGGCAAGGAGGGCGGTTTTTTCGAGCGCCAACTGCGCCGCTGGCAGAAACAGTGGGACCTGTCGCGCATCGAGGCGAATCCGGCCATCGATGAGTTGCTCGCATGGCTCACAGCCCATATGCCGACGGACGACGATACCACGCTCACGCACGGCGATTTCAAGCTCAATAATTTGCTCTTTCATCCCACCGAGCCGCGAGTGGTGGCGGTGCTGGACTGGGAACTGTCGACGCTCGGGCATCCGCTGGCCGATGTGGCTTTCAACACGGTGGCATGGCGCACGCTGCCAGCGGAATTCGGTGGGATGCGCGGGCTCGATCTGGCAGCGCTCGGCATTCCATCGGAAGCGGAATATCTCGCCCACTACTACCGGCGCGCCGGGCGCACAGACGCTGCGCAGCAGGCCACCCCGTTCCATTGGGCCTTCGCATTCATGCGCTGGGCCGTCATCTTCGAAGGCATTGCCGCCCGCGCCGCCCGCGGCAATGCCGTCGCCGACAACGCGTCCGAGGTGGGCGCAATCGGCAAGGCCCTGGCCCAGCGTGGGCTGGAGGCGATCGATTTTCCAACGGTTGTGATTTGAAAAGGAGACGCTCTTGAACTTCCAATACCCCGAAGACACACAGCAGATGCAGCGAACGCTGCGCCAGTTCATGGAGCAGCACGTGATGCCGCGGTATCACGACTATGAACGCATCGCCGCAACCGGTGTCTATCCGACCGAGGTGATCGAGCCGCTCAAGGTGCTGGCCCGCGAAGCAGGTCTGTGGAACCTGTTCCTGCCAGGCCTGCGTGATGATGAACCGGGCACACGCCTGACCAACATGCAGTACAGCCCACTGGCCGAAATCATGGGCCGTGTGCCGTGGTCATCCGAGGTGTTCAACTGCAACGCGCCCGACACCGGCAACATGGAACTTCTGCATCTGTTTGCCACGCCAGAGCAGCGCAAGCGCTGGTTGGAGCCGCTGCTGGAGGGCACGATCCGTTCCTGCTTTTCGATGACCGAGCCCGATGTGGCTTCGTCAGACGCGACGAACATCTGCACCACCATCCGCCGCGAAGGCGACGAGTACGTCATCAATGGTCGCAAGTGGTTCACCACGGGTGCCATGCACCCCCATTGCCAATTCGCCATCGTGATGGGCGTGAGCGACGAAAGCCCCGATGCACCGCGCCACCAGCGGCACTCCATGGTCATTGTTCCCATGGACACGCCGGGCCTGAAGATCGTGCGCAACGTGGCGATCATGCACCACCACGCGCCGGAAGGGCATTGCGAGGTGACCTACACCGATGTGCGCGTACCGGTGAGCTATCTGCTGGGTGAGGAGAACACCGGCTTTGCGCTGGCTCAGGCACGCCTTGGCCCGGGCCGAGTGCACCACTGCATGCGAACCATGGGGCAGTGCGAACTGGCCATGGAGCTCATGTGCGATCGCGCACTGACCCGACGCGCCTTCGGCAAGCATTTGAGTGATTACGCCAACGTGCAGGATTGGATCGCCCAGTCCCGCGTGGAGATCGACCAGGCCCGTCTGCTGGTTCTGCAGGCGGCGTGGAAGATGGACATGTTCGGCAACAAGGCCGTGCACATCGATGTTTCGGCCATCAAGCTGGTGGCCGCACAACTGCAGACGCGCGTGCTCGACCGGGCCATTCAGGTCTTCGGTGCGATGGGCATCACGCCGGATACGCCGCTCTCCTATCTCTGGTCCTGGGGCCGAGCAATGCGATTTTTCGACGGTCCCGACGAGGTGCACCTGCGCGCCATCGCTCGTGCCGAGTTGAACCGCGCACGTGAAAACCTCGGCTCAACGGCCGCGTACTACAGCGCGAATTGAAGGGGCTGTCATGACCTATCCCGAAAAGAATTCCGTCGGCAGCGTCCTGCATTGGCGCAGCGGCGATGTGGCCCACATCCGCTTCAACCGTCCACAGTCGCTCAACGCCATCAACCGCGACATGGCGGCGGCCTTTCACAAGGCCTGCCAGGACGTCGCGGGCGATGCCGGGGTGCGAGCCGTGCTCATCAGCGGCGAGGGCCGTGCGTTCATGGCCGGTGGTGACCTCGATGAAATGCTCGCAGATCCTCAGCACGCGGCGTCGGAGCTGATTGCGGGCATGCATGGCGGAATCCGGTTGCTGGCGGGTATGAACGCACCGGTGGTTTGCGCGGTGCAGGGTGCCGTGGCCGGTGGCGGGCTGGGTCTGATGTTGTCGTGCGATCTGGCGATTGCGGCGGAAGGCACGCGCTTCGGCGTGGCCTATCCGCTGATCGGTGCCAGCTGCGACTGTTCCACCTCGTGGGGACTGCCGCGCGTACTCGGTTTGCGCAAGGCCATGGAGTTGGCACTGCTGGGCGATACCGTCGATGCGAGCGAAGCGCTGCGCATCGGGTTGGTCAACCGCGTGGTGTCGAAGGAAGGCATGGACGCGGAAGTGGATGCCTTGCTGCAACGCCTTGCCAACGGCCCCACGCAAGCGCTCGGACGCATGAAGCAGTTGCTGCGCAGTTCCTTTCAGAACGGACTGGATACCCATCTCGATGCCGAGGCCGAAGGCTTTACTGCATGCGCTGACACCGCGGATTTCCGCGAGGGCATTGGCGCGTTCAAAGAGAAGCGCGCACCGCGATTTCAAGGGGTCTGAACCGTCACGGTATTTGAGAACGCAACGCATATGAATCAAATGAAGACACGCATTACGGAATTGCTGGGAATCCGCTACCCAATCATTCAGGGCGGAATGCAATGGGTGGGTACGGCGGAGCTGGCATCGGCAGTCTCCAATGCCGGTGGCCTGGGTGTGCTGACGGCGCTGACGCAGCCAACCCCCGAGGCCCTGGCGAACGAGATCGCGCGCTGCCGCGAGATGACGGACCAGCCGTTCGGTGTGAACCTGACGATTCTCCCATCGGTCACTCCGCCGCCCTACGAGGCGTATCTGGATGTCGCCATCGACTGCGGAGTCCGCGTGTTGGAGACGGCAGGCAACAGCCCGGTCGCCTTCATTGAAAAGGCCAAGCGCCGGAACATGCGCATTCTTCACAAATGCACCAGCGTGCGCCATGCGCTCTCGGCTGAGCGCAACGGCGTGGACGCGATCAGCATCGACGGGCTTGAATGTGCGGGCCATCCCGGCGAAGACGATGTCTCCGGCCTGGTGCTGATTCCTCTGGCAACACGCGCGCTTCGCATTCCCGTGATCGCCTCCGGTGGCATTGCCGACGGGCGCGGATTGGCCGCCGCCATGGCACTGGGCGCGGAGGGCGTGAACATGGGAACGCGCTTTTGCGCCACGGTGGAGGCACCTATCCACGACGACATCAAGCGCGCCTTGGTGAATGCAAGCGAGCGCGATACCAACCTGATCTTCCGCTCGTTCCGCAACACGGGCCGCGTGCTGAAGAACGCGATCTCCAATCAGGTGGTGGCGGCGGAACGCCGTCCCGGCGGCTGTGAATTTGCGGAGATCCATCCACTGGTGGCGGGCCAGCGTGGACGCGCTGCACTGCAAAGTGGAGATGTCGATGGTGGGCTGGTCTGGGCGGGGCAGGTGGTGGGCCTGATCAACGATGTGCCTACCTGCGATGAGCTCATTCGCCGCATGGTGAGTGAGTGCCGCGATTCGCTGGCGGCTGCTTCGCGCCGCGCCGGTGTTGAAGTCACCGAAACTTGTCAGGAGATGTGATGACTCTGCCGAACATTCGTCTCGAACAGCATTACGGACAGCGTGTCATGCGCTGCTTCAAGGACAGACCGCACGATGTCATCTCGATGTGGCGCGACGCAGCGCAGCGCAGGCCACAGGCCGAAGCACTGATCTGTGGACCACAGCGTCTGACGTGGATGCAATTGGAAGACCGGGTGATGCGCGTGGCGGCGGCCCTGCGCTCGCGCGGAGTCGAACGTGGAGATCGTGTCGCGCTGTTGCTCGGCAATGGCATCGAGTTCGTGATCTCCTCGTACGCCATCATGGCGATCGGCGCCGTCGTGGTGCCCCTGAGCACTCGCGATCAGGCGTCAGGTATCGGCTACATCCTGCGCAACTGCGAGGCGTGCGTGCTGATCCACGAGGCCTCGCTGAGCGAGATCGTTCGGGGCGTCGAAGACACCCCAGCGCTCAGACTCAAGGTGGTCGCGGGCGCTGCTGCCAATACAGCCGACGTGGACACGGACACCTTCGAGCTTCTGTCCGCGCACGCGCCCTTGTCGCAATGCGAGGCGGTGAATGAGGAAGACCTGGCGATGCTGGTCTACACCTCGGGCACGACGGGGTTTCCCAAAGGCGCGATGCTCACGCATCTCGGTGTCGTTCACACGATTCTTCATTACGCGCAGTCCCTCGGTCTCGATGAGAACGTGCGTGGTTGCGCGGTGGTTCCTCTGAGTCATGTCACCGGGCTGGTGGCCATCATGGCGGTGGCCTTGGGGTTGGGCGGCACGCTGATCGTGGTGCCGCATTTCAAGGCGGCGGAGATGCTGCCGCTGGCGGCGAAAGAGCGCATCAGCTTCACCATCATGGTGCCTGCGATGTACCAACTGCTGTTGCTCCAGGAGAACTACCGACAGCACGATCTATCGCACTGGACGGTTGGCGGCTTTGGCGGCGCACCCATGCCACCCGAAACCATCGACCGCCTTGCGCAATGGTTGCCGGCGCTGCGTCTGTCGAACTGCTATGGCGCGACCGAGACGACCTCGCCAGTGGCTGTCATGCCCGCGCACCTGACGCGTGAGCATCTGGACAGCGTGGGCGTGTCGCTGCCCTGTGCCGAGATCTCCGTCATGGACGAGGCGGGCTGTTCCGTGCCGACCGGCGACATCGGCGAGCTGTGGCTCAAAGGGCCCATGGTCGCCAGAGGCTACTGGAACAACCCACAGGCCACAGAGGAAAACTTCATTGGCGGCTTCTGGCGCAGTGGTGATGTGGGGCGCATGGACGAGCAGGGCTTCCTCTACGTGATGGATCGCCGCAAGGACATGCTCAACCGAGGCGGCTACAAGATTTTCAGCGTGGAGGTGGAGAACACCCTGTGCGAGCACCCCGATGTCCTCGAGGCGGCCGTGGTGGCCAAGCCATGCCCGGTCTTGGGTGAGCGAGTCCATGTGTTTGTGACGCTGCGCGAGACCAAGGAGACCGAAGCGGAAACGCTGCGCCGCTTCTGCGCCGAGCGCCTGGCCGACTACAAGGTGCCGGAAAGCTTCACGGTCAGCCACATCCCGTTGCCTCGCAATGCCAATGGCAAGTTGCTCAAGCGCGTGCTGCGTGAAGAGCTACTGGCGGCATTGGCTTGAAGAAAGGCATGAACATGCAAGAACCCGCCGCTTCCATTCAAGCACTTGAGTCCGGCATAGCCGTGCTGCGCCTTGAGCGATCAAGCCGCCTCAACGCACTCAGCTTCCCGGATCTGAAATTCATACGCGAGCTGCTCGACAGAACACTCTCTGACGCCGATCTGCGTGTGCTGATCATCACCGGCGACGGTGACGGCTTCTGTGCCGGTCTGAATCTCAAATCCATGCTGGATGCAAACGGTGAGATGCATGCCACGGTGCGAGAGAACATGGAGTTGCAGCAAACCTTCGCGGGGTTGGTGCAGCGCTTGCGTGACAACAGTGTCGTCGTCATCGCCGCCATCAACGGTGTCGCCGTGGGCGCGGGCATGGCGTTGGCCCTGGCGGCCGATATCCGGTTTGCCGCACAGGAGGCATCGTTTCATGTGGGGGCCGTGAAGATTGGAATCACTGCCGGCGAGTGCGGCATCAGCTACCACCTGCCGCGGCTCATCGGCGCTGGACGTGCATTCGAGCTGATGTTGAGTGGCCGTCCCGTCGCATCGAAGGAAGCCTTGACCATCGGTCTCGTCAGTGATCTGACGGACAGGTCCGAATTGATGGAACGCGCACTCCAATGCGCACGCCAGATCGTTGGCAATGCGCCGTACTCCACGGCACATACGAAGCGCTTGATGTGGCAGAACCTGGACGCACCCAGCCTGCAGGCGGCCATCGAACTGGAGAACCACGCGCAAGTGTTGGGACTGATGACGGCGGA
Source organism: uncultured Comamonadaceae bacterium (assembly GCA_937862875.1). Taxonomy (GTDB): domain Bacteria; phylum Pseudomonadota; class Gammaproteobacteria; order Burkholderiales; family Burkholderiaceae_C; genus Diaphorobacter_A. The sequence continues at coordinate 793 of CALMCS010000372.1, read as the reverse complement.
CTTCCAGGAGGCGGTACAGGCCTTCATGCACAAGCGCCCGCCAGATTTCAACGGGCGATAAGGAGACAAGATGAACCAGGTTCAAGAGGTCAATAACGCGTCGGTGCCAGTCTGCAAGGATATGAACGATCTGCAGGCGCTGACGGGATCGGAGCTGTATTGCAGCCCATGGGTGGAAGTGGATCAGCAGCGGATCGATCGGTTTGCCGAAGCGACCGGTGATTTCCAGTGGATCCATGTCAACCCGGAACGCGCGGCCGAAGAGTCCGCATTTGGCGGAACGATCGCCCATGGATTTCTCACCTTGTCCCTGCTGGGAAAACACTACGAAGACTTTCTGCCGACGCTGGTGCCGTTCTGCGATGTGGGGCTCAACTACGGCCTCAACCGAGTGAGGTTCATGCAACCGGTTCGCTCTGGTAGTCGAGTACGCAGCCGCTTTGTGCTCTCTGAAGTCACTTCGGAGAGTGGCGGCGTGCAGATGGTCTTCAACGCCACGGTGGAGTTGGAGGGGCAGACTAAACCTGCGTGTGTGGCGGAGTCCATCGTGCGCAGACAGCTGCGTGATGGAGGTGTGCAATGAAGGCGCTGGTTTGCCATCAATTTGGAGCCCCCTCACTGTTGCAGGTGCAGGATCGGCCGGCGTTGCAAGCTGCAGCCGGTGAGGTGATCGTGGCCATCAAGGCCGCCGGCATCAACTACCCGGACACCCTGATCATCGAAGACCGCTACCAGATCAAGGCCCCACTTCCATTCAGCCCCGGTGGCGAGTTCGCCGGTGTGATCGACGACC
>CALMCS010000371.1 GCA_937862875.1 uncultured Comamonadaceae bacterium | reverse complement strand
CACGGGCGTGACTTACTTGTTGGTCGCGATTTTTCTGATGCTGATGCCGATTTGAACCCGCCGTAGTTCATTGGCCAGACTTCAAAAAAATTTAAAAACTCAAACACACCTTGCCAAAGTGCTTGCCCGCCTTCTGGTGCGCAAACGCGTCGGCGATCTGCTCCAGTGGGTAGCTGCTGTCGATGACGGGTCGCCAGTTGAAGTTCTCGAGTGCGCGCACCATGTCCTGTTGGTCCTCGCGGCTGCCGACAATCAGTCCTTGCAGGCGTTGCTGCTTGCGCATGAGTTCAACGGTCGGCAACGCACCCGCGAAGCCGGTGAGTACGCCCATCAGTGCGATGTGTCCGCCGATGCGGCAAGCACGGATGGATTGGGGCAGGGTGCCTGGGCCGCCGACTTCCACGACGATGTCGGCACCGCGTCCGCCGGTGAGTTCCAGAACGGTGTCACCCCAGTTCGGGTTGTCGCGGTAGTTGATGACGGCCTCGGCGCCCATGGCCAGCAGTTGCTTTTCCTTGTCTGCCGAGGAGGTCGTGGCGATCACGCGTGCGCCCATCGATTGCGCCATTTGCAGCGCGAAGATCGACACGCCGCCCGTGCCCAGCACCAACACGGTGTCGCCGGCCTGGATGCCCGCGTCGATCACCAGCGCACGCCATGCGGTGAGGCCCGCCGTGGTCAAGGTGGCGGCTTCTTCGTGGCTGTAGTTCTTGGGCGAGAGCGTGAAGGAGGTGGCGGGCGCATTCACCAGTTCGCGTGCGAATCCGTCGATGCCGTCTCCGGGCACGGTGACGAAATCGGCGTGCCGTGCGCGGCCTGCCAGCCAGGTGGGGAAGAAGCACGAGACGACAGAGTCGCCTGTTTTGAATTCGGTGACGCCTTCACCCACTGCGGTGACCACGCCTGCGCCATCGGCCATCGGGATCAAGCCATCCGCAACGCCAGGCTTTCCGCTGACGACTCCCAGGTCGTGGAAGTTGAGCGAGCTGGCGTGGATGCGCACCTGAATCTCGCCGGACTTTGGCGCTTCGGGATCGGGCAGGTTCACTAGTTTCAGTCGGTCCAGACCGCCTGGGCTTTGGAGTTGAATGGCTTTCATGGGGTGGTCCTCAAGATGTCAGGGGATAGGAGCGCGATGAATACCGCTCTCGGTCGTGGAGGGCATTCCTTGCGCTGCCTGCATACCTCCATCTTGCGCAGTAAGCTTCGAATGATCAAGAACCAACATATTTGTTGGCTAGTATTAAAAATGTAAGTACCCCTTCAGAGGCACCCCATGAAACGGTTGAACAACAAAAGCGGTTGCTCGGTAGAGGTCACGCTGTCGGTGATGGGCGGTACCTGGAAGCCGATCATCATCTTCAATCTGCTGCGCGGTAAAAAGCGGTTCATGGAGCTGAGTCGCGCGATCCCGTCCGCGACCCAGCGCATGCTGACCCTGCAGTTGCGCGAGCTGGAGGCCGATGGCATTGTTCTGCGCACCATTTACCCCGAAGTGCCACCGCGCGTGGACTACGAATTGACGGAGTTGGGCATGTCGCTGCAACCCGTGTTGACGGCGATGAAAGCCTGGGGCGTCGCGTACACGAAGTTGGCCGAGTCGACCGAGGAAGAGGCTCTCGCGTAGGCGCATCGCCGAGTGGGGGCGACGTCACCGGTCTGCGTGTGGCCGCGTCAAGTCAATACACACCCAGGGCCAGCCCGGTGGCAAAGGCTTCACCCAATTCGGCGCAGCTCGCCAGGTCGGCGCTGCTGATGGTTTTGGGCGCGAGTATGGCCTCGGGCGTTTGTGCGTGGGTGCAGACAATCAGGGCCGGTGCAATCGGCTTGAGCCGCCAGCCGGTGGCGATCCGTGCGATCTGGCGCTCGGCATTGCTGCCGTCGCTGCCCGCGCAGATCAGCGTCGCGTAGGGCCTGCCGTTGACCTGATCGAGAACGGGGTAGTAGCTGCGGTCAAAGAAGTCCTTCAATTGCCCGCTCATGGATGCCAGGTTTTCGGGGGTTGCGAAGACCAAGCCATCGGCGCTCAGAACGTCTTGCGGCCCGGCATCGCAGGCGCGTTTCAGATGCACCTCGACTGAACCATCGCGCAACGCGCCCGCCCGCATGGCCTCGGCCATTTGCAGAGTGCCGCCGGTCATCGAGTGATAGACGATGAGCAGCGTTTTGGAGGCGTGGGCAGGTGAGGCGGGCAGTGCGGACATGCACCAAGCATAGCCCGCATTGGCGATGGATACGCGGATCAGGCCGCGTTCTGTTTTTGCTTCTGCATCTTGCGGCTTTGCATGGCGATCAGCGCGAGCACCAGCGCGATCAGAGGCAGCACGCCGATGTTGATCGCGTTCCAGCCCAGGGTGTGCAGCAGCTGGCCCGAGCCGAACGAGGCGATCGCCATGGTGCCGAACATCAGGAAGTCGTTGAGTGCCTGGACCTTGGTGCGCTCTGCGGGGCGGTAGCACTCGGTGAGCATCGAGGTCGCGCCGATGAAGCCGAAGTTCCAGCCCACGCCCAGCAACACCAGCGCCGCCCAGAAGTTGAAGATATCAAGACCCAGCAGCGCCAGAACGGCTGCGCCGCCGATCATCGCCAGACCCAGCGAGGTGATCGTGCGATTGCCGTAGCGGGCGATCAGTCGGCCCGTGAAGAAGCTCGGGGCGAACATGGCCAGCACATGCCATTGAATGCCCAGCGCCGCTTCGCCAATGGTGTGGCCGCAGCCGACCATGGCCATGGGCGCGGCGGTCATCAAAAACGACATCAGGCCGTAGCTCACCACGCTGGCGGAACACGCCACGATGAACTGGGGCGTCTTGGCAATCTCGGAGAGCGGTCTGGCCACGCCTTCCACGACCTTGGTTTGCACCCGCGGCAAACGCAGCATGGCGACGATCGGCACTGCGAGCAGGGCCAGCAGCGCCTGGCTGTAGAAGCTGCCGGCAAACGGCGTGCCGGGTATCGCGTCGCGCGTCCAGATCACTACCTGCGGGCCGATGATGGCGGCGATCAGTCCGCCCACCATGATGCGTGAAATGGCACTCGCCTGTTTGGCCGTGTCTCCGGCATGCACGTCGGCCGCGGCGAAACGGTAGCTTTGAACGCAGGCCGCATAGAAGCCCGCCAGCGCGATGCCAAGGCAGAACATGACGAAGTCGGATTGCGCAATGCCGTGCGCGGCAATGGCACCGCCCGTCGCGCCGATCAACGCGCCGATCACGTAGGTGAAGCGCCGCCCCATGCGGTGCATGAGCCAGGCCGCCGGCAGGGTCGAGAGCGCGAGTCCCAGTTGGTACAGGCTCACCGGCAGGGTGGATGCGGAAGGGTTGGTCGAGAGCTGCTGCCCCACCAATCCGCCCAGAGAAATGATGATGGGCGGCGAGGCCCCGCCCAGTGATTGAGCGGCTACCAGCAAGCCGAGGTTGCGGCGTTCATTGGGTTGGCTCTGCGTGGGCGCGGTCATCTTCGGCTTCTCTCTGTACTCGCTCACGGCAAGTACGCTCTGTTGTAGATGCTCGCGGAGGGAGGGTCGGCGAGTAATATTCGTTATAGCTTATATTGTTTTTGGCGACCGAGTGGCAGATTCTGCGCTCGTTGGTCTCCAGGCGGCAGTCGTTTGCTGTGATTGTCCACGGCCTGCGGAACGCGGATCCTGGCCGTGGTGGCTGTTCTTGATGCACCGAAAGGGCTGATGCATTTACGCGACGTGGTGCGCCAAATCGCTTGCGCATTCAAAAGCACCGCGCTTAGACTTGCGCCTTCCTTTGTGTTTCAACCCCACCCTTTTCAGAGGTGTCCCATGTCCCGCCGCACACGTTCCTGCTGAACGACTTCGTCACACGCTGATCCGTACTTTCGCGTTATCCGGTTTTTCTTTGCGTGTGCGCTGCGGTGTGTGGATTAGTTGGTTGTTAGATAGACAGTCAGAAGAATCGTTGCCGGACTTTGCTCCTCGGCGGCGAAACGCTAAAACCAAAATTCCACTTGTTTTCAACTCCTGACTTCGCGCTGATCTTGGCGTGAAAAATGGCGTTGTCTGCCCTCGCTTCATTGCGGCGCATATCGATCGAAGGTCGTTGGCTTTTCTCCACTCCACAGAAAGCACAACCACATGACTTCGCATATTTTCAATCTAGACATTCTCAAGTACCCGCGCACGCCGCACATCGAAGGCTCGCGCCTGCAAGCCGGTGATTCGGACGATCACGTTCCGTATTCGCACCTGGCCGGTCGCCACATCGTGGTGGAAGAAAAGCTCGACGGTGCCAACTCGGCGCTGAGCTTTTCACCCGAGGGGCAACTGCTGCTGCAGTCTCGCGGCCACTATCTGCAGCGCGATCAAATGGGCGGCAGAGAGCGCCAGTTCAATGCCTTCAAGCAATGGGCGAGCGCGCACGAAACCGCTTTGATGCGTTTGCTGGAAGACCGCTATGTGATGTACGGCGAGTGGCTGCATGCCAAGCACTCGGTGTTCTACGACGCGCTGCCGCACTGGTTCGCCGAGTTCGACATCTGGGACCGTACGCGCCAGCAGTTTCTCGACACGCCTGCGCGCCACGCCTTGCTGCGTGACGTGCCCGTCGTCTCGGTGCCGGTACTGCACAGCGGCGTTGCGCCAAAGCGCTTGAAAGACTTGCTCGCGCTGATCGCGCCCTCGCAGGGCCGCAGCACGCGTTGGAAAGCGGCTCTTGAGGATGCCGTTCAGCGCCAGAGGCTCGACCTCGACCTGTGCTGGAAACAGACCGATCCCTCCGATCTCTCGGAAGGTCTGTACATCAAGGTCGAGGAGGGCGGCGCGACGACGGAACGCTACAAGTTCGTGCGCGCCGACTTCGTGCAGGTGATCTTGAATTCAGGCTCGCACCACAGCGAACGCCCCATCGTGCCCAATGGCTTGCGAGACGGCGTCGACCTCTTTGCGAGCGACATAGACAAGCGCTGGCGCTGAGGGGTAATAAGCCCTCCGCTCTGGCCAAGGAGATTCCCATGTGGAACTGGAAAAAAATACAAACACTGGTGCCGCCATCAGGCACCGCCGAGGTGGACTTTGCCGCGTGTCTCGACGCCTTTCCTCAACTGGAAAAAGCCAAGCTCACGCCGCAGGATCCCGTGTATCACGCGGAAGGCGATGTCTGGACGCACACGCAGATGGTGATCCGCGCCTTGCTGGACGATGCGCATTACGCGCAACTCGATCAGCGCGATCGCGAAACCGTGTTTCTTGCGGCCTTGCTGCATGACGTGGCCAAGTGCTCGACCACGGTGATCGCCGACGACGGCCGCATCTCGCAGCCCGGGCACTCACGCAAGGGCGCGGTCGATGCGCGCATCGCACTGTGGGAGGCGGGAGCGCCCGTGCTGCAGCGCGAAGCCATCTGCCGGTTGATCACGGTGCACCAAGTGCCGTTCTAGAAGTCACCTAAAGCTTTTTCTGTTGTTAGAGGCCTCGCTCCCTAAGGAGCGAGGCCTTTTTCTTTACCCACACGAAATTCTGTGGTCTACTTTTTGAATGACTAGACCGCTACTTTGTATGAAATGTGGGTATGACGCATCCTGCTGATGACATACGCTTCGTCGCGAAGAGAATTCGGTTTCGCAACGGCGAGCGCCTGTCGGTTCTGAGCCGGGTCGGCGGACAACCGGTACACGAAGCGACCCTGTATCTTGCGAAGTACCGCACGCGGGGCCGCGCAGCAAACACCATTCATTTCGTTTGCGTCACTCTGGCGCTTGTGCATCGGTGGCTGCAAGCGGCTGAAATTGACCTGCTATCGCGACTGCGCAAAGGTCAGTTCTTGACTTTGCCGGAGCTAAGCCGCTTGGCAGACGTTGCTCAGTACCGCCTGGCGGACATAACGGCAGACGAAAGCGGTAGCGCCTTGCCCCAGGTCATCGAAATTAAGACCGTTCGGCAACGGCTCAAATCCCAGAAGAACCGAACCCGGTCGGTAGACGTCGCGACGCAAGCCTCACGACTTCGCTACACGGCGGACTATCTGGAGTTCCTGTCTAACTACTTCGGCACGGACCTTCTCGATGAGCAGCGTGCTCGCCTACGGGATGCAACCAATCAAGGCCTGCGGTCGCTCCTGGCGCACGTACCCCGAGTTTCCAGACGAGACAAGCCTGATGCACGCCGAGGGTTGTCGATTGAGGACCAAAACCGGCTTATGGCAGTCATTGAACCTGACTCTCCTGACAATCCTTGGAAAAGAGGCTTCGTACGCCAGCGAAATTGGGTCATTGTGGTACTACTCCTAGCGACAGGGATGCGCCGAGGCGAACTTCTCGGCCTTCAAATTGGAGACCTGAAGCCCGATTCGGCAAAGTTACTAGTTGTTCGCCGAGCCGACTCGCCGTCAGATGCTAGGCTGGCTCAGCAAGTCGCGAAGACCAACGCTCGCGAACTGGAACTCCGGCCTTCCCTTATGCGCGCTGTATGGGAGTACGTCAAAGCACGGAGAAATATCAAGGCCGCCCGCCAAATTCCTCAACTTATCGTGAGCGATGAGGGAAAAGCACTCTCCTCTCAAAGCATTACCAAACTGTTCTCGGACATTAGACAGGTATGTCCCGACCTTCCAGGACGCTTGACCAGCCACGTTATGAGACACACCTGGAACGAACGGTTCTCGGAGCAAGCAGAGCGCATGCAGCTTACTGACGCCGTCGAAGAAAAAGCACGAAACGAACAGCAAGGTTGGGCCGATAACTCAAAGGCCGCACAAACCTATACCCGACGATATACAACTCGTAAAGGACGCGAAGTTTCGCTGAGGTTGCAGGAAAAACTCGATGCCCCAAACGAATAGAACTTCCTCGTCAACAGCCCTCATTCCAACGCTTCCGGCGCTCATCTTTACCAGAAGCGGTGCTAGCCTCGACCCCCGCGGAGACGTGTGGGCGTGGAGTGACGGCCCATTCGA
>CALMCS010000370.1 GCA_937862875.1 uncultured Comamonadaceae bacterium | reverse complement strand
GTGGGCCTCGATTCGCTGACGCACTGCTTCGCTGATTTCGTGCACTGTCGGCACGCGCTCGCAGAACACAAGCGTCTTGCGGCCTTGGAGGTAATTGGCAAACGCCCGCCCCACCGTCGTGCTGACCTTGGGATGATCGAAGTGATCCACCATGCGCTGGAAGCGTCCCAAAGCGTCCTTCAAAGACTGAGTCGACGTATCGATTTGTTTGTGAACCTCTGCGTTACTGGCACGGAAGGCCGCACGGCTGGAAGAGAGCCCGCGCATCAAATGCGCAGAGGTGTCTTTTCCTTGCTGCCCGCGTATCAGCGAACGAACCCGTTGGTCAATGCGCATCGCAAGGTAGTTGATGAATTCGTGCCTATCGTCCCACAAACCTCGGGCGCGGTAGAGTGCGTGCCTCGGTGGCATCATTGATTTGCCGAAATCAGCGCCAGCATGGAAGTGACGATGGGACCGGTCTTTAAGGTGCCGGACGATCAATTTACGCTGTTCAGCGAGTAGATCGTCAATGCATTCACGGTATTCGAGCGCCAGCTTGCACAGTCGCACGACGTCAGCAGCCAGGAGTGCATCGTTAGCGGCCCTAGCGACCCGCTCGCCTACCCCAGAGGACTGTGCAGCGCATAAGGTGGCGAGGCACGTCGCATCGTCAGGGGACAGTTTGATCAAGGCTTCCTCGAAGCGACGGCTGCTGGCTAAGCAACTGGCCACAAGACTCGCAGCCCCCCCGTCGAACATGGCAGCGAGAACTCGCGCGCTCTTCCCCTTCGGAGACATGGCATAACCGAGCACGCGCCGCATCTCGCCCTCTTCCAACTGAAAAGGGGTCGCCGACATCAGTAGCTTGCTTGCGACTGCAGGCGCAATGATTTCGCGGAAACGGTCGGCCCCGTTAGCACCCGACTTCCAGTTGTGCGCTTCATCAACGACGGCAAGACAGATACCTGACTCCTTCAGCTTCTCTGTGACGACACGATCGAGGAAGGTAGCGAAGAACTGCTGCACAGTACGCTCGTCAACCTGCTTGGGGGTCATTCGAATGGACTCCCACTGCGCGCACAGATCCGGATTCTGTTGGAGCACCGCATCGACACAGGCACCGGAGCGGTATAGGTTAGTTCGCGCCATCTCGTCAAGGTCACGAAGCTTCAATGGACCGACGATCCCGCGAACCGCTTTCAAGACAGCCTTACGGGTGTCCTGCCACCGCCCCCTGAGCAAGCATGCAAGCACGTAGCTGGCGAACTGCTGGCGGGCGACCGAATCCGCGCGTGGACGGCGACCCAGTGAGCCCATTCCGAGAATTAGTACGTTGGGTTCAAACTCGTCCTGCACACGAGTGAAGTCTCGGAAGAATCCTTTGATGCGCGCGAGCGCATGGTACGCTGCCTGCGGCTCGCGCGTGAGTATCTTCACCAAGCGCTCAATCTCTCCGTTCTCCTGAGCGTTCTTCATCTCCAGGAATGCCTCCCAGGCCGGCACGGAATAGTCGGACTTGAAACGCATCGCCAGAGGATCCGTCCACTGCAACCCCTCCACGGCTGTCCAAGGTGAGTGCCGGTTAGTGATCCATTGCTTGCGCACAGCAAACGTGCGCAAAGAGAGCAGCACGCAACGCAACGTCGCTTCGTGCACTCTGTCGAGCGGAGCGTTTGCATGGTCATGCAAATTCGACAGCAAGTCCCAGTAATCGCGCACCACCAGTGGCCGCAGAGACCGACGCCGCCGCGCGGGAAGCAGATACGTATCGCTGAAACTGCGGATTTCCTGTTCCCATTTCGAGCGCAACACTGAGCTCGACGGGGTGACCAGTAGCGCGCGCCCGCCCCTACCCAGAAGGGTGCTGGCCATCACAGCCATGGCCACATAGGTCTTGCCCATGCCCACCTCATCTGCCAGCAACTGGGTGTCGTAACCATTTGCTAGCCTGGTACAAAGCTCGCGCGCGGTGGAGCGCTGGCGATGCCAATCGCGTGCAAGTTCCGGCCGAGGTGCCTCGAGGCGAACAATGTCGTCAAACTGCAGCGCCATCGCGCTCCCTCCATTCATCTAGGTAGTCCTTTAGCGATGGATGTACTGGTACCGTATTCCACAACGCAAAGATGTCGGGTGCTGGCAAGCTAGGAGCGAGGTGAGCCAACTCTCGCCTCAGCTGCAGTAGCTCTCCCAACTTGAAGACAGCTTCCGCTTCCGACATCGAGCCAGCCGTGCGTCCGAGTACTCGAGTAAGTGTGCGTAACGGGGCCGCGACCTCATCCCGCCATGCGGACTCCCTCTCGTGCTCCGGGCGAGCTAACACCGCCTGTGCACGGCGCACCAAGTCGTGTTCGATACGGGCGAACAAAGACAGGTAGGTCTGCATCCGAACCATAGCGTTCGCTTCGCGGTCACCACGAACGTAAGAAATTCCTTCTCCATCACTGTCGCTGTCGTCGTCGCTTTCTTCCCCGTCAGGATCGAATTCATTCGGATGCAGCGGCGAGGAGCTCTCAAGGCCAAGTTGATAGGACATCCACTCCTCTGCGGACAAATGAACCATTGACGCCCGCTCTGCAAACAGCTTGGGGTCATGTCTAAAGGGGATCCAATGCTGGGTCTCCGGCAGCGCCAATGGCCTGAAAGCCAGATTGCGTCCACCGAGAAGCCGACCAAACAGCGTGGAGGCGGCAAGCGGTTGCGACACACCTGCATCGAAAAAGAGACGCTCTCTACCCCAGTACACCTCGTACTGGCTAAGACGGTGCAGTTCCTGCCCGCGTACCATGAACTGGAGCGCCTGTCGGTTTACGGTGTACTCGAGGGAGGCACCCTGTACGAAATCAGGCCACATCGCGCAGCTCTCGTAATCCTCATCCTCCTGCGCTTCCTCATCGGGCTGATCGCCCAACAAGGAAAAGACGTTCGCCGGAGCCGCGGAAAACCCGGCACAAATTTGATCCACCAGTTCCGTCCACGGTCCGTCGACGAACCAGGCAACACCGAGCTCCTGGTTTTCGCCAAGCCAGGCTTTACAGGTGAAATTGGCGCTGCCGACATAAAGCAAGGTGCGTGCTCCGTCGTGCAGTGCCAGGACTTTTCCATGAAGTTTGCGTTGAATGATGCGTTGGCCAAGGTCTGCCAGGTCGTTCGACCGAGCGATCCTCTCCATTTCTGCCTGGCTGAGTTCGGCAGGCACCAGCTGCAGCACCGGCTCAGCGACCTGGGCAAAGTGCGACCGCGCGAGGTGGGCACGAGCGGAAGCGTCAGTAACGAGGGTAAGTTTGTCAAAATGACCAAAATTCGCGCGCAGCTCCGAAGCCAGAATGCGGCGGGACGATGCGCGATCAAAGAACGGCGAGACAGCCAATACCGCCAGCGCCGGGCCACGGCCGTCCTCGCTCCACAGGCGGCGCATGCATTCCATGCCTGTGTTCCCATAGCCGGAAGAAACGAGGTGCTGTGTACTAACAGCTGTCTGATTCCAAATAGCGAGGCGATCTCTCGCCGCAGCAATAGTGCGCGCAAGCGGCTCCGACTCAAAGCTCGCATAGCCCGACTCCAGAAGAGAGAAGAATTCCTGGAAGACCGTGGCATCCGCCGTCTCCAACCGATTGCATCGCAAGTGCAGGAAGACTTCCCTGTTGGTCAGCAAGCCGGTACGCGTCAGGTTCATGGAACCGATGACCAGGTGAATGGAGCGTTCAAGCACGACCAAGAGCGCTTTGGGATGATGACAGGTGTATGCCGGCATTTGCACCGGCAGTAACTCCAGGAAGTGCGGCGTTGCCTGCCCTTCACGGGTCTTGCGCGCGTCGTACACCACCACAGGGGTCAGCTCCGCGATACGCTTGAGGTCAAAACCACACGGTTCATACAGCTCATCCAGCGGACGACCGACCAGTAGATTTATGAGCTGCTGATCGTCGAACTCATACGTCAGCGCAACAATGTGCCGCACAGGATTGTTCCGGGCTTCATCGGCGATCGTCTCGAAGACGTCGCGCAAGGAGCGGTGCTCGGGCTTCATGCCTGCTTGCCTCCATGAGCGAAATCGTAATAGCGGCGGCAGCGCCCAAAATGCCAGTCGCGCCGCGAACGGAACCCCAGCATTCGCAACGCGGCTTCTGCGCTTCGGGCCTGTGCTACCGATTCAGTGAAGGCTCCCAGTTCTGCACGATCCACTTTGTCACGCAGCAAAAGTTGCTCTCCGTCGAAGAAGGGCGAAACGCCTTTCGCCCGCTGATGTGCAACGTGGTGCTCGCAGACGATACGCTCAAGAGCGTCGTAGGCTGGGGCTGACGAAGCCAGTCTTGCAAAGAGACCGCTGGCGTCGAGCCTCGGTTCGGCAACGAGAACGCTGTCGCGCGCGCGCTCGATGATGACCTGGGCGATTTCCTTCTTGAGCGCATTACTGAGATCCTCGATCCCTGCACTGGCGTATTGCAAGCGCGCGAGGCGTAGATCGAAGACAAATTGCACGAACCCAGATAGCACTTCAAAGTCCGCGACAGCTCTAAGCGGCCTGGCGAGCGAGGGGTACTTTTCAGGTAGCCCTGTGATGAATTGGTGATGCTGATCTGCGTCCGTTTCCGCAGCGACGAGGTTGGAAAACTCAACTGGTGAATCCCACAGAGAACGAGTCACTGGTCGGCTGAATTTCCATGCGTCGATCAATTTTCGCCACTCCCGCCGCTCGTCAGCGTGCGGCACAGCACCTAGGTGAAAGTGGTCCGCCACTACCTCAAGCTCTTTGAACGTTAGCTCGTGGCCGTCCATCCATCGGGAAAGCCAATCGGTCAAGTCGATCTCTCCACGCAGCCGCGCCGCTGCAGCAAGGCTCTGCCCCTTGACAGTGAGCTGCCGCCCATCCTTCTCCAACAAGCCCCAAGATATGCTGGGCTGTGAGTAATGGCCCAGAGTGCCGTAGCCCAGACGAGCGTAAAGAGGGTGGTTGGCGGGAAGTTCGTCAAGGCGGATCGTCTCTTCGCCATCAACGAGGCGGCTGTACTTGCGGATGTTGATCACGGCGCTCTTGCGCATCGCATTCAAGATCCCCCAGAGAACCTCAGCCCGACGGAAGTCTCGGCCTAGCGGCAT
>CALMCS010000369.1 GCA_937862875.1 uncultured Comamonadaceae bacterium | reverse complement strand
TCATCGGACCGACTTCGCGCTGGTTGATCAGGCACTTCTTGGATTCGTGCACGAATTCGATCGGGTCTTCCACGGTGAGGATGTGGCCGTACTCGGTTTCGTTCAGGAAGTTGACCATCGCCGCCAGCGTGGTGGACTTGCCGGAACCGGTAGGCCCCGTCACCAGCACCAGACCGCGCGGCTTGAGGGCCAGTTCGCCGAAAATCTTGGGGGCGTTGAGCTGCTCGAGCGTCAGAATCTTGCTTGGAATCGTCCGGAACACGGCGGCCGCGCCGCGGTTCTGGTTGAACGCGTTCACGCGGAAGCGGGCCAGACCTTCGATTTCAAACGAGAAGTCGACCTCCAGAAACTCTTCATACGCCTTGCGCTGGGCATCGCTCATGATGTCGTAGACCATGCCGTGCACGGTCTTGTGATCGAGCGCATCCACGTTGATGCGGCGCACGTCGCCGTGCACCCGGATCATGGGCGGCAGGCCGGCCGAAAGGTGCAAGTCGGAGGCTTTGTTCTTGACGCTGAATGCGAGCAGTTGGGTAATGTCCACGGGATCCCTCAAGTCGTTTGATACTCTAGTGAACTCTTTGCAAGGCGCCCAGCGCGTGGGGGCGTGCAGCCGGTTCCCAGATTCTGTTTCCGGACCAGTCTCACAGGTTACGGTGGTTCGCCCTGCATAGCTAGCTCCGTGAGCCGAAACTGATTTCTCTATTAGCATTATGACGACGATTTCCAACAATCTCCAACGAGTTCGCGCCCAGATCGACCAAGCCTGCGCGCTCTGCGCGCGCCTACCGGGCAGCGTCAACCTGCTTGCCGTTTCCAAGACCTTTGGCGCGGACGCGGTTTGCGAGGCGGCTTTGGCCGGGCAGCGCAGCTTTGGCGAAAACTACATCCAGGAAGCCGTCGAGAAAATGGCGCAGGTGGCAGCGCAGCGCGCCGAGTTCGCCGGTCAGCCGGAGCAGACACTGGTGTGGCATTGCATCGGCCCGATCCAAAGCAACAAGACCCGGCTGGTGGCCGAACACTTCGACTGGGTGCACACGGTGGATCGCCTGAAGATCGCCCAGCGTCTGTCGGACCAGCGACCCGAACATCTGCCGCCGCTGCAGATCTGCATTCAGGTGAATGTCGATGGCGGCGAGAACAAGTCCGGCGTGGTTCCCGAAGAGGCGCTGGCACTGGTGCAGGCAGTAGTTGCACTGCCGCGGCTGGTGGTTCGCGGCCTCATGAGCATTCCCGAGCCGGTGGCGGGCGCCGAGGCGCAATATGCCGTCCATGCGCGCGCCAAGCGGTTGTTCGACGATATTGCAGCGCAGCAAATCGCGGGGCTGGAGCAGTTCGACACGCTCTCGCAGGGCATGACCGATGACCTCGACGCCGCCGTGCGCGCCGGCAGCACCATGGTGCGCGTGGGCAGCGGCATATTTGGCAAGCGCAGCTACGCAGATCCGACCTGAAACATCCCGCATTCATCCTGCGCTGGAACCCCCGGAGCGCGTGCTAAGCTGTATTTCTTGCTGATTGACTGTTGATTTTCATTGCCGAACCGGCCCGCTCGCGCGCTCATGGACTTTCGCCGGAGCGCATGCCTCGCGGGCCCTAACTGGAGGTTACCGATGCCTGGATTGCTGCCTGATGTGGATCCCGATGGTTTGCTTGAGTTCTCGGTGGTCTATACCGACCGCGCGCTCAATCACATGTCCAAAAAATTTGTGGGCGTGGTGCAGGACATTCTTGGCGTGCTCAAGGAGGTCTACAACGCCCACACCGCCGTGCTGATTCCCGGCAGTGGCACCTTCGGCATGGAAGCCGTGGCGCGCCAGTTTGCCAACCGCGAAAAAGTGCTGATTGTTCGCAATGGCTGGTTCAGCTATCGCTGGACGCAGATTTTTGACGAGGGCGGCCTCGGTGGCGGCTCCATCGTCTGCAAGGCCCGCAAGCAGGGCGAGGGCGCACAGGACCCGTGGGCTCCCGCGCTGGCGGCCGACGTGGCCGAAACCATTCGCGTCGAACGCCCCAAGGTGGTGTTTGCGCCGCACGTGGAAACGGCCAGCGGCATCATGCTGTCGGACGACTACCTCAAGACCATCTCGGACGCGGCCCATGAAGTGGGCGCGCTGATGGTGCTCGACTGCGTGGCCTCGGGCGCGATGTGGGTGGACATGCAGAAGACCGGCGTCGACGTGCTCATCAGCGCGCCGCAAAAGGGCTGGAGCAGCACGCCGTGCTGTGCCATGGTGATGCTCTCCGAGCGCGCCCGCCAGGCCATCGAGTCGACGCAAAGCTCGAGCTTCTCGTGCGATCTGAAGAAGTGGATGACGATTGCCGAGGGCTACGAAAAGGGCCAGCACGCCTATCACACGACCATGCCGACCGACGCGCTCGTCAAGCTGCGCGACGTGATGCTGGAGACGCGCGAATATGGCTTTGCCAAGGTGCGCGACGAACAATTGGCGCTCGGCAACAAGGTGCGCCAGCTGCTCGAATCGCGCGGCTTCCCGAGCGTGGCGGCCGAAGGCTTCAAGGCCCCGGGCGTGGTGGTGAGCTACACGACCAATCCCGAAATCCAGTCCGGCAAGGCGTTCATGGCCGTGGGCCTGCAGACCGCGTCGGGCGTGCCGCTGCAGTGCGATGAAGGACCGGATTTCAAGACCTTCCGCATCGGTCTGTTTGGCCTCGAAAAATGGCACAACGTGGACCGCACGGTGAACTATCTGGCCAAGGCGCTCGACGCCATCGGCGTGCCGCCAGCCAAGGCCTGATCCATCACGACAGCCCGCTGCCACATTCCTGTGTGACGCGGGCTTGGTTTTCTCATTTTCCCGTATCGAATTTTTCTCATGACCATCGCCAAATCACTTCTCGCCATCACCGCCGCTCTGGGCTTCATGACCGCGGCGCAGGCCGCCGATCCGGTGACCACGCCCACCGGTCTGATCTATGAAAGCATCAAGGACGGCACCGGCGCGAGCCCCAAGGCCACCGACACCGTGCGCGTGCACTACCGCGGCTGGTTCCCCGAATCCGGCAAGGAATTCGACAGCTCCATCAAGCGCGGTCAACCGATCGACTTTCCGCTCAACGGCGTGATCCCCTGCTGGACCGAAGGCGTGCAGAAGATGAAGGTCGGCGGCAAGGCCAAGCTCACCTGCCCAGCCAGCATCGCCTACGGTGCACGTGGCGCTGGCGGCGTGATTCCGCCCAATGCGACGCTGAACTTCGAAGTCGAACTGCTCGCCGTGAACGGCAAGTGATCGGCCGCTGAAGCACCGAATGGACGCGCCCTTGTCGGGCGCGTTGTTGTTTGTGGGGGATACGCGCCTATCTCCTACATTGGGAGATGTGAATCGCGGCGGTGGACGGGCTATGCTTGGAGGCATGCAAATGCTCCCCCTGGAGGACCACGACTCGCCAGACACCGGCTCCGCCGCCTCGATGCGCGCGGCGCACCTGACGCGTGCCAAGCGGCAGGCGACCGGACTGTTTCTGGCCGTGGTGGTGGTCTTCGCGCTGACCTACGCTTTTCCGCAGAATCTCTGGGTGGAGTGCATCCGGGCCATGGCCGAGGCCGCGATGGTCGGTGCGCTCGCAGACTGGTTTGCGGTGTCGGCCCTGTTCCGGCGCATTCCCTTGCCCTATCTTTCCCGGCACACCAACATCATCGCGCGCAACAAGGACCGCATCGGCGAGAACCTGTCCGAGTTCGTGCGCGACCGCTTTCTGGATGCCCCGTCGCTGATCACCATGATTCGCCGGCACGACCCGGCCGACATGCTCGCGCAGTGGCTGACCTCGCCGTCCAATTCGGGGCTGCTCGGTCGGCAGGTCTCGCGCCTGTTGGCCACCGCGCTCGACACGGTCGAGGACGACAAGATTCAAGAACTGCTGAACCGCGCCGCGCGCGCCTTGATCGGCCAGCTCGATGTCTCGCGCACCATGGCGGCGGCGCTGGGCGCGCTCACGCACGAACGCCGTCACCAGGTCCTGCTCGATGATCTGCTGGTGCGCGCCAGCACGCTGCTGCAGGCCCCCGAGGCGCGCAACTTCATCGCCAAGACGCTGATCGACTGGATCCGCCGTGAACACCCGCTCAAGCAAAAAGTATTGCCCACCGGCTGGCTGAGCGGCAAGGGCGCGACGGCGATTTCACACGCGGTGGAGACGCTGTTTGTGGAGGTCGCCAAAGACCCGACCCATCCGCTGCGCGACACGCTGGACGCGGGCATCGAACGCCTGGTCGAGCGCATGCAGAACGATCCGGATTGGGCGCAGCGCGGCGAAGACATTCGCGGCTATCTGCAGAACGATGCGGCGCTGGGTTCGTACGTGCACGAGATCTGGGCCGACCTGCGCAGCAAATTGCGCGACGACCTCAACGATGAAAACTCCGCCATTGCGCGCAACGTCTCGCAGATGGGCAAGTGGCTGGGCATGTCGCTGGCGGGCGATGCGGCGCTGCGTTTGCGCCTGAATGTGCGCCTCGAACTCTGGGCCGCGCAATGGGCCCCGGACGTCGCGCAATCGGTGGCGGAACATATCCGCGCCACCGTGCAGCGCTGGGATGCCCAGGAAATGGCCGAGCTGGTGGAGCAGCACATCGGCAGCGACCTGCAATACATCCGCATCAACGGCACGATCGTGGGCGGCGTGATCGGGCTGATTCTGTTCCTGATCTCGCACGCCACGATCATCTGGCGGGCGCTCGCACCGGCCGCTTGAACGCGGGCTCAGTCTTCTGAGTCGTCGTCCTTGGAATCGTCGCCGTGGCCGTCCAGCTTGGCCGCGCCGTCGAGCAGATGCCGGCCCAATTGCTGCCACGCCTCGGCCTCTTCGGTTTGACCCGCATAGTGATAGCAGGTGGCCACGGCCATCGCGAGGCGGCCATTTTCGGGCGTGAGATCAAACGCCAACTCGGCCTGCGCCGCGGCGTTGCCCCACATCAGCTGGGCGTTGGGCGAGCCTTCCTTTTGCAGCGCATGGGCTTCCGCCATCCACGCCTGCGCGAGCTTGAAAGCCGCTTCGGGCTCGTCGCGGTCGGCCTTGTGGGCCAGATAAAACTGTTTGCCGGCCGCTTGCCACAACTCGCGCGCCTTGGCGAAATCGTTGACGGCGAGCGTTTGGGCCTGAGCGACCAGCGCTTTGCCCTCGTCGAGATGCGCCTGGTAGCCCTCGGAAGGGGATGATGTATCGGGTTCTTGAGCCATGCCTCAATTGTCGCCGAAACCCCATGAAACAGCGCGCTCGGGCGTTAAAACCGCTCCAGCTCGGGATGCTTGATCTGGCCACCGCGCACCAGCATTTTTCCGTACTCGGCGCAGCGGTTGAGCGTGGGAATCACCTTGCCGGG
>CALMCS010000368.1 GCA_937862875.1 uncultured Comamonadaceae bacterium | reverse complement strand
AGCAGGCCCTGAAAGAGGCCGAGCTGATGGCCGACTGCAAGATCCAGCGCGTCTATACCGGCATCACCGGAAGCCATATCCGTGGTCTCAATTCGAGCGGCATGGTGGCGGTGAAGGACAAGGAAGTCTCGGCCACCGACGTGGCGCGCGTGGTGGAAACCGCCAAGGCCATCAACATCTCGAGCGACCAGCGTCTGTTGCTGGTCGAGCCGCAGGAATTCGTGATCGACGGCCAGGATGTGAAGGAGCCGATCGGCATGAGCGGCATCCGCCTCGAAGCCAAGATCCACATCGTGACCGGTGCGCAGAGCGCCGCCGAAAACATCATCAAGTGCGTGCGCCGCTGCGGCCTGGAAGTGGAGCAGTTGATGCTCAATCCGCTGGCCAGCAGCCAGGCGGTGCTGACCGACGACGAGCGCGAACTGGGTGTCGCCGTGGTCGACATCGGCGCGGGCACGACCGACGTGGCGATCTTCACGGGCGGCGCGATTCGCCACACCGCCGTGATCCCGATCGCCGGTGACCTGATCACCAGCGACATCGCCATGGCGCTGCGCACGCCCACCAAGGATGCAGAGGACATCAAGGTGGAAAGTGGCTACGCCAAGCAATTGCTGGCCGATCCGGACGCCCAGGTGGAAGTGCCGGGCCTCGGCGATCGCGGTCCCCGCATGCTGTCCAAGCAGGCGCTGGCCGGTGTGATCGAGCCGCGCGTCGAAGAGATTTTTTCACTCGTGCAACAAGTGATACGCGAGTCCGGCTTTGAAGAAGTGCTGTCTTCAGGCATCGTTCTGACCGGTGGCAGTGCGGTGATGCCGGGCATGGTCGAACTGGGCGAGGACATCTTCCTCAAGCCGGTTCGCCGTGGGATTCCAAAGTATTCAAGCGCCCTGTCCGACATGATCGCTCAGCCTCGTGCCGCGACTGTCATGGGTTTGCTCGAAGAGGCGCGGCTCGCACGCCTGCGCGGTTTCAAGGTTGCGGCCAAGAGCGGTTCTGTGAAAACAGCGTTCGGTCGTCTCAAAGACTTCATTGTGGGGAACTTCTGAGATGACTGAACACCTGCTTTGGCTTGCACGCGCTGGGCCGCCCACATCCATACGAGACCGATGGCGAAGAACGGGACCTCCGCCAACGAAGAGAAATGCATACAAGAATTCCCATCCACTTTCGGCAATTGCAATTGAAGAACTAGCGTTAGGAGCACCAACATGACCATCGAAATGATCGAGTCCGAAGAGTTCAACCAGGGCACGCAGATCAAGGTGATCGGTGTCGGCGGTGGCGGCGGCAACGCCGTCGAGCACATGATTTCCCGCAGCGTTCAGGGCGTGGAGTTCGTGTGCGCCAACACGGACGCACAGGCGCTGACGCGCAGCACTGCGCATCGCACCATCCAGTTGGGTGGCAGCGGCCTGGGCGCTGGAAGCAAGCCCGACAAGGGTCGTGAAGCGGCCGAGATGGCGGTGGAAGACATCCGCCAGGCGATCCAGGGCGCGCACATGTTGTTCATCACTGCCGGCATGGGCGGCGGCACGGGTACCGGCGCGGCTCCCGTGATTGCTCGCGTGGCCAAGGAAATGGGCATTCTCACCGTCGGCGTGGTCACCAAGCCGTTCGACTGGGAAGGCGGCCGCCGCATGAAGAATGCGGACGAAGGTCTGACCGAACTCGAAGCCAATGTCGATTCGCTGATCGTGGTTCTCAACGAAAAGCTGCTGGACGTGCTGGGCGACGAAATCACCCAGGACGAAGCCTTCGCTCATGCCAACGACGTGTTGAAGAACGCGGTCGGCGGTATCGCTGAAATCATCAACGAGTACGGCCAGGTCAACGTCGACTTCGAAGACGTGCGCACCGTGATGGGCGAGCCAGGCAAGGCCATGATGGGCACCGCAACGGCCGCAGGCCCGGACCGCGCGCGCATCGCTGCCGAGCAAGCCATTGCCTGCCCGCTGCTGGAAGGTATCGATCTGTCGGGCGCCAAGGGTGTTCTGGTGTTGGTCACCGCAAGCAAGGGCAGCCTGAAGCTGTCCGAGTCGCGTCTGGCCATGAACACCATCAACGCCTACGCTTCGCAAGACGCGCATGTGATCTTCGGTGCTGCTTACGACGAAACGCTGGGCGAAGAAATCCGCGTGACCGTGGTGGCCACGGGTCTGTCGCGCGTCAACGCTCGTCGCCAGCCGATCTCGGTGGTGCAGGGTGGTCTGCGCACCGGTACCGACAACCAGCCGTACGCAATGTCCATGGGCGGCGGTACGAGCATGGGTGGTGGCGTGGCTCAGCCGGGCTACGACAGCATGTCGGTGCCAAGCGTGTGGCGTACCAACCGCACGCACGCAACGGCGCGCGTCGATGCGCTGTCGTCGGGCGGCATGGAAGAGCTGGAAATCCCAGCCTTCCTGCGCAAGCAAGCGGATTGATAAAGGGCATCCCCCTGAGGCGCTTCGCGCCTTCCCCCTTCTCTCGAATTGCTTTGCCATTCGGGAAGGGGGACACAGCCTCGCTGCGGGGCGGCCCTTGCTCCGCTGTCGCTGGTATTGGCGCGTGTTGTGCTTGGAGTTATTCCCTTTGGCACCTCGTGCGTTTTTAAGGCGCAGCCCCTGTGTGGGTGCTTGAATAAAAAAATGGGAGCGTCATCTGCTCCCTTTTTTGTACCGATGTGCCCGATAGGCCAGCTCAAACTATCGGGGAAATAGCGAGAAGAGTGCGGGTAAAACCTCACCATTGACCTAAAATCGAGACATGCTCCAGCAACGAACCATCAAGACGATCACTCGCGCCGTAGGCGTGGGCCTGCACAGTGGCCAGCGGGTCGAATTGACGTTGCGTCCGGCTCAGCCGGATACCGGCATCGTGTTCCGCCGCGTCGATCTGCCCGAACCGGTGGATATTCCCGTCAATGCGATGGCCATCGTGGACACCCGCATGGCCTCGACCATTGGGGTGGGGGGTGCCAAGGTGCACACGGTGGAGCATCTGATGTCGGCCTGCGCGGGGCTGGGCATCGACAATCTGTATATCGACATCACGGCCGAAGAAGTGCCGATTCTGGATGGCTCGTCGGCCTCGTTCGTGTTCCTGCTGCAAAGCGCGGGCGTGGAAAAGCAGAGCGCGCCCAAGCGTTTCATCCGCGTGCTGAAACCGGTCGAGATTCGGCAGGGTGAGGGCGCGGCGCTGAAGTGGGCGCGGCTCGATCCGTACCACGGCTTCAAGCTGCGCTTCGAGATCGACTTTGCGCACCCGGCGGTGGATTCCACCGGCCAGAGCGTCGAGTTCGACATGGGCCTCGACAACTACACGCGCGACATCGCTCGGGCACGCACCTTCGGCTTCACCAAGGATGTGGAGATGATGCGCGCCAACGGTCTGGCACTCGGCGGAGGCCTCGATAACGCGATCGTCATGGACGACTACAAGGTGCTCAATTCCGACGGTCTGCGCTACGACGACGAGTTCGTGAAGCACAAGATTCTGGATGCGATTGGTGACCTGTACGTGGTCGGCAAGCCGCTGCTGGCGGCCTACAGCGCCTTCCGCTCGGGACACGCGCTCAACAACCTGTTGCTGCGCGAGTTGCTGGCCCAGACCGATGCCTGGGAATACGCCACGTTCGACAACGAACGACAGGCACCGACGGGCTTCACGATGCCGGCGCACGCTTGGTAATTCGGCGCTCGCTCCCTCCCTTTCCTCATCTTCCTTCCATCGTTCGTTCGACATGCCGATTTTTCTCGTCGTCCTGATGCTGCTGGTGTTGGCCGCGGCGGGCTGTTTTGGCCTGTTCGCCGGTACGCGCCAGGTGCGCTACAAGCGCCTTGGATTCATGATCATCAAGTGGACCGTGATCGCAGCGGTGGTGTTTTTCGCCGTGCTGCTGCTTGAGCGCGTCGCCTGAAAACGCAACAGCTTTCCAATTTCCGGAACGAATTGTTTGATTTACTGCAAATTTGTTTGCAGTCTTGAACTTTGGTCCTATACTTGCGCTTGCTCCGGGGTGCACGTAGGCGTGCTGAGACAATGGAATCGACCATTGGAACCGCGAACTTGATCTGGTTAGTACCAGCGTAAGAAGAGCTGCAGTTGGATATTGTTGTACGCGCGCCTGCGCCCAAAAAGGGTTGCATGGGACGACGCGCACGGCACATCTGGCCGATTGCGGGGCACTCCATCCGATAACTGAGGAGCTCCGCCATGAACGCCATCGACAAGTTTGCCCAACTGCTTTCGCTTACCCGCGAACCGTTTCCCGCATCCACCAAAAACTACCTGACTGGCAGCCAGCCGGACGTGAACGTTCCGGTGCGTGACAT
Organism: uncultured Comamonadaceae bacterium; assembly: GCA_937862875.1. Taxonomy (GTDB): domain Bacteria; phylum Pseudomonadota; class Gammaproteobacteria; order Burkholderiales; family Burkholderiaceae_C; genus Diaphorobacter_A. The sequence continues at coordinate 1,028 of CALMCS010000368.1, read as the reverse complement.
TGCGCTCACGAACGGCGAGACGGTCAGCGTGTACGACACCTCGGGCCCGTACACCGACCCCACGGTCGAGATCGATGTGCGCCAGGGTCTGCCCAGCGTGCGCGACTCGTGGATCGACAAGCGTGCGGACACCGAATACTACTCAGGCCGCCAGCGCGTGGCCCTCGATGATGGCCGCAAGGGCGATCCGGACGACATCCGCCTCGAGCAACTGCGCGCCGAAGCCGCCGCGCTGCAGCGCCAGCCACGCCGCGCCAAGAGCGGTGCCAACGTGACCCAGATGCACTACGCCAAGCGCGGCATCATCACGCCGGAAATGGAATACGTGGCGATCCGCGAAAACGGCCGCCGCGAATGGATGGAGCAGTACATGAAGGACACGGCCCGCGAACAGCGTCTGGCCGGCAATCCTCTGGGCGCCACCATTCCGCGCATCATCACACCGGAATTCGTGCGCGATGAAGTGGCCCGTGGCCGCGCGATCATCCCCGCCAACATCAACCACCCCGAAGTCGAGCCGATGGCCATCGGCCGCAACTTCCTCGTGAAGATCAACGCCAACATCGGCAACTCGGCCGTCACGTCGAGCATCGAAGAAGAAGTGGAAAAGCTGGTGTGGGCCATCCGCTGGGGCGCCGACAACGTGATGGACCTCTCGACCGGCAAAAACATCCACACCACACGCGACTGGATCGTGCGCAACTCGCCCGTGCCCATCGGCACGGTGCCGATCTACCAGGCGCTCGAAAAAGTGGGCGGCGTCGCCGAAGACCTGACCTGGGAGATCTTCCGCGACACGCTGATCGAGCAGGCCGAGCAGGGCGTGGACTACTTCACCATCCACGCCGGTGTGCGCCTGGCCTACATCCACCTCACGGCCCAGCGCCGCACCGGCATCGTCTCGCGCGGCGGCTCCATCATGGCCAAGTGGTGCATGGCCCACCACCGCGAGAGCTTCCTGTACGAGCACTTCGAAGACATCTGCGACATCATGAAGCAGTACGACGTGAGCTTCTCGCTGGGCGATG
>CALMCS010000367.1 GCA_937862875.1 uncultured Comamonadaceae bacterium | reverse complement strand
ACCACCGGCGCGGGGGCAGGAGGAGGAGGAGGAGAAACAGGTGGTGGTGGTGGTGGTGGTGTTGGCGCAGGCGGCGCAGCAACAACCACCGCAGTGGCCACCGTCGAGGCCGGCGTCCCTACCGGTGCGGCAGGCCTGGCCACAGGCGCAAAACGCACATCGGGCAACATATTGGCCGACGCGTCAAAGACTTCCTTGCAGCGCCCGCAACGCACCCAACCCTCTGAGATTCTCAGTTGGTCGGCGACAACTCTGAAACTTGTCTTGCAGGCTGGGCAGCGGGTTATCTGGCTCATCGGCTTTGCATTGTAGAGGCTGCGTCATCGCGACGCCGTTGCCTGCACTCGCAAGTGCAAGCAACAAGCCCCTCAGCGCTTGGCGGTCATCAGAATCCAGCCGTCTTCACGGTCGCTGACTTCGAGCGCCACCCACGGCGCGTACGCCGCCTTGAGCTCGTCTTCCTGGCGCTCCAGGATCCCGGCCATCACCAGCGAACCGCCTTCGGCCACATGCGAGCACAGCAGCGGTGCCAGCATCTTGAGTGGCGTGGCCAGAATATTGGCCAGCACCACGTCGTAGGTACCGACGGCCTTGTCCGGCAAACCGGCGTGCAGTTGCACGTTGTTGGCGGCGGCATTGGCGATGGTGGAATCGACGGCGGCCTGGTCGATGTCGACGGCCACGATGTCTTTCGCGCCAAACTTGGCCGCACCGATCGCCAGAATGCCCGATCCGCAGCCGTAGTCCAGCACGCGCTCGGGCGCTGCTGTACCGCGTTCGCCGTTCTTGGCGATCCAGCGCAGGCACATGCGGGTCGTCGGGTGCGTACCCGTACCGAACGCGAGGCCCGGATCGAGGCGGATGCAATGCTTGGCCGCGGCCGGTGGCTCGTGCCACGACGGCACGATCCAGAAATCTTCGGTGATGTCGACCGGTGCGAACTGCGACTGCGTGATGCGCACCCAGTCCTGATCCTGCACCTCGGTCAACGCCACGATGTTGCAGCCTTCAAAGAAGTCCTGCATCTGCAGCAGCTTCTGCGCGTCCTCGGCCTGCTCCTTGGTCTGGAACAGCGCGACCATGCGGCTGCGATTCCAGCCGCCCTTGGGCGGTGGCATGCCGGGTTCACCGAACAGCGCCTGCTCGGCGTCGGTGTGGGCGTCGGCGTCTTCCACCGATACGCTCAGGGCGTCCAGCGCTTCCAGCGCGTCGCTCAGGGCCTCAACCCGCTCTTCTGGGCACAGCAAGGAAAGTTCGAACATGTGAGGCACCTTTCTCGATCGCGCTGATTCTTCATCTTCAGCGCACAAACAAAACATGCCGGCACTCTTTGCGAATGCCAGCATGCAATCAATTCTGAGCCGCCGGTCTCGACGTTTCGTCCATCAAGACCCGCGGCTTTGGCAGGTCAGCGCTTGCGCTGGGCCAGCCACTCTTCCAGATAGTGAATATTGGTTCCGCCAGCCATGAACTTGGCGTCCACCATCAGGTCGCGATGCAGTGGGATGTTGGTATTGATACCTTCAATCACCGTCTCCGACAGCGCCGTGCGCATGCGCGCCAGTGCTTCTTCGCGGGTATCGCCGTGCACAATGATCTTGCCGATCATCGAGTCGTAATTCGGCGGCACGAAGTAGTTGGTGTACACGTGGGAATCCACGCGCACGCCGGGTCCACCCGGTGCATGCCACATCGTGATGCGGCCTGGCGACGGGATGAACTTGTACGGGTCTTCGGCGTTGATACGGCATTCGATGGCGTGGCCACGAATCTCGATCTGGCGCTGCGTGAACGGCAATTTCTCGCCCGCTGCCACCATGATCTGCGTCTTCACGATATCGACACCGGTGATCCACTCGGTCACGGGATGCTCGACCTGAACGCGGGTGTTCATTTCAATGAAATAGAACTCGCCGTTTTCGTACAGGAACTCGAACGTGCCCGC
>CALMCS010000366.1 GCA_937862875.1 uncultured Comamonadaceae bacterium | reverse complement strand
GCCGCTTCGGTCGATGCGCCGGGCATAGGTCATATGCGCCACTACGCTCATGGCCGTGCAGGCCACCCGGTCGGCTGCAGCCAGCAGCGCATGGGCCGAGGCTTCGTCTGCTATACGCCTTTGCGCGACCAGACGTTGCACTAGGGCCTGCATACGTTCGATGGTTTCAGACCTGTGCGCGATGGGCCCGTAACCAGCACGCCAATCGGTTGCGAGGTTAGCTTGAGAGGACATTTCAGGTCTCCTTGAAAATAGTTGGATCGATAAAAAGATCAGCCTCGCGGATCGGTTTTCCCGCTAGAGAGAGCGTCGGCAATCAGCGAAGCGAGACCAATCCGGTTGCTCGGATGCGGTACTGCGTCGGTGGACGTAATTCGGGCAAACAACGGTGTCAATTGGGCCCAGGCATCCTCGGCGAACAGGGCATGCACCACTACGCACTCCGGCTTGCGCATTCCTTGCTCGGCGAGCTTGCGCGCCGCGACGGCGAGCGTGCGGCCTGATGATGCGATGTCGTCCACAAGCACCGGCGTTCTGCCGCGCCAGATCGACAGGTCGGGAACATCGATGTCCACGCTGCGATCGCCATGGCGTGTCTTGCGAAGCACAGCGTGCGGTACGCCGATGCGGGACGCGATGGCGCCGGCCCACTGCTCGCTTTCCTCGTCGGGGCCCACGATCAAAGGTTCTTCGACATGATTCGCGATCCAGTCGGCCAGCAGTGGTGCGGCATGCAAGGTGATGGTGGGGATCGTGTAGACCGCTGATAGTGTCGGATAGCGGTGCAGATGCGGATCCACCGTGAGCAGCTTGTCGAAGGTCGATGAGACCAGACGTGCGAAGGACCGCGACGTCACGCTTTCTCCGTCATGGAATCGCTTGTCCTGGCGCATGTAGGCCAGATACGGTGCGATCAGGTTCACCTCTTGCGCGCCAAGTTCGCGCGCCGCGTCAGCGGCAAAAGCCAGAAGCAGGAACTGCGGATCAGGATGGGCCAGCGTGCAAATCACATCCACGATCCGATCGGCAGGTTCGCCATGCAACCGGACATAGCTCTCGCCATCGGGGAATCGGCGCGTTTCGATGCGGCCGGCTTCGCTGCCGCATGCCTGCGCGATGCCGCGGGCCAGATCTTCATTGCCGGGTAGGGCCAGGGTGAGTCGTTGCATCCATTTATCTCCTTATTTGTTGTCCTTGGTCTCTTATCGAGCGCGGGTGCCTTATCGTTCAGCTCGCTGTGTTCACCTTGCCAACTGGCTAATGACGACGGCATTGGCAGTACTGCGTCGACGTGGTAGCTCCACAAGCAACCAGGCTCTTGTCATGAACAGCAACAGAGTGGCTTGCATGGCGTTCAAGGAATCGATCTGCATCAGAATCGCCGTCCTACGGTGATCGTTCCGTAGACCGGGATTTCCTTTTGTCCACGAAATTCGCGGGTGCGGTGGTAGCGGGCTATCGCGATGCGCCAGTTGCCCTGAGTCATCGCGATGCCATAGCCCACATCGGCCACGAATGGCCGTTTATCAACACTATGACTGGACTTGAACGTATTGCCGTCCAACGTGATGTCGTGCAAAACCCAGCGACCGTCGAGTGCCACGAACAGGTGCCCGTTCCAGTTGCTGCCAGCGGTCTTACGCACGGGCGAGGTGTTTTCTCCAGCCGGGCGCAGCGGTGCGGTGCCTAAGTCGTCCGGCAGGCGTAGGCCATAGCGCAGTTCTCCGCCGACATTCGCGTAGGTGGCGAAATTGCCCAAGCTGCCGCCCCAGTGGCGGGTCAGATCCCAACCCCAACCGCTGACGTTTTCTTGCCTGATGACTCGTGTTCGGCGTTCGTGGAGCAACTGCAGCACGGGTTCGTCGCGCAGTTGATGTCTCCAGCCATTGAATCTGTCCACTCCGACGGTGTCATGCCACCAGTTCTGGACTTGCCTGGCCTGGGAGGAGGGCCCCACCACCCCCACGCGGAGTTGCGAAGTGCGCAGCGTATCGCCCCGCCTCGCGTTATAGCCAAGGCTCAACATCAAGGCGCCCGCGAAAGGACGATCATCCTTGATGAGATCGCTGCGCGTTTTGTCGTTCGGGGTGTACATCATCTGCCCGAAGCCGATGGTCATGTTCTGTTCGTCAAAACCCT
>CALMCS010000365.1 GCA_937862875.1 uncultured Comamonadaceae bacterium | reverse complement strand
CCGTTTGGCCACAAAAAAGCGCGCCTGGTGCGCGCTGTTTTTGTGGTTCCGGCCGATCAGTTTCGGCGGGGGATGACCCATGCGTGTTCGCCTACGCCGATGACGTTGAAGAACACGGCGATCAGGCGGTGCATGTTGGTGAATTGCACTGCCCGGCCCTGGGCTTGCTGTTCTGCGGCCCAGTTCAGTACCGAGCCTGCTGCCGGGAAGTCCATGCGGATCAGGCGATCGCAGGCGATTTGCAGTGGCAGGTCGGGACGGGCGAAGGCTTCGAACGGCACCAGCAGGGGCACGGCGTCGCCGTCGATATAGCCCGAGAGTCCCGGTGGCCGTGTTGTCTCTTGGGTCGCGCCGATGCGGGAAACCGCGAAGGCGGGATTCATCGCGTCGTGTTCGCGCTGTGCGTCCTGGCGTGCCTGGGCGACCGCCGCATTGACAGCGCTATCATCGCCGTGGAAAGAGCATTTGGTTGGGGACCACGACGGCGGCGACACTTCGTAGGTCACGCAATAGTCGAGCGCAACCAGTTCGAATTCGTCTGGCAGACCCATCAGGCGCAGCAGCGCCATGCGCAGACGCCACCATTGTTCGTCGGCCGTGCGATCGCCCGACTGGGTCTTCGACTCCATCAGTGCGTTCAGCGCCGGCACGCCCACAAATTTCAGTTCAGCGCCCTCGTCTGCCCAGCGCAGGAACAGATCGCCCAGACCGTGAAGCGCTGCGGGCTCCACATCGGTCATGCGCGTCCAGTTCAACACCCATGGTGGTGGTGGCTTGCGTCCGATGGAGGCGATCAGGGCGGTCAGCGATTGCTGCGACAGGACCGCGGGCGCGCTCCAGCTGAATTCGCGCTGCGACGCCGCGGAGTTGGCCTGAGCGGCCAGGTCCAGACCCAATTGTTCGGGGAGGGAAAACCACAGCGGGGCGGAACGATTGAAACGGCCGGCGTAATCGATCGCCAGCTTGTCAAAACGATCTTGCTGACCCGTGGCACGGTACAAATCGAACAGCGTCATCCAGATATCGATCTGAGCGACCGGATCATCCTGAACGTGACGCGCGAGCACCTCCAGCAAGCCTGATTCAGCGCCCGCGTAATCGCCATTGGCGAAGCGAATGGCAGCCTCTTCAAGATCGGGTTCGTGCACAAATTTCTCCAGTTCCTCATGGGGTACGAGGGATACGACCGAATCCATTCCCAGCGTAGGTATATCAAACTCCGGACCAAAGCCACCCATGGGCATGGGCACGGTGGGCGGGATTTCGTCCATCGGCATCACGCCGGTAGGCGCAAAACTCATCGGAGCGGTCAACGGCGCCGTCGGCGCAAACTCCAGCGGCACCTCTGCCGTTCCCGGCGCATCGTGCACCGGTGGCACCACACGCGCCACGGCGGGGCGATCAGGCATCGCGCCATGGGGCTTGGCTCGCCACCACTGCTGCGACATCTGCGCTTCAATCTCATCAATCTTCTTCAGCGTCACCGCGCGGCCGTCAGGCGACACATTGCCGGTGGGTTGCTGCTGCAGCATGGTGCTCTGCGCGAACGCGGTGCGCCCTGCTGCATCTTCGAGCTTCTGGCCCTGCACAAGTTCCTTGCGACGGATCTTGCGAAGCTGCTCGAACTCCCGGCGGCGCACGAAATCGTTGCGCCGCTTTCGCTCGATCATCTCCTTGAGCATCTGCTTGCTGTACTGACCTTCTTTGTCTTCTTCGGGCGCGTCCAATTCTGACCACTGGACGGTCGGATTGCGCACAAAACGCACAACCTTGGACAGCAACCCGCGGGCAGATTCTTTCTCACTCATGACATCGTGGCAAACAGCCTTGCAAACCCCGCGCGTACGGAACGCAGCGGGTAGAGCCAGTACTGATGCTTTTTAATCTCCGTACATCTTTTGCTTGAGCTCACGGCGTTGCTGCGCTTCGAGCGACAGCGTGGCCGTGGGACGTGCGATCAAACGGCCAACACCAATGGGTTCGCCGGTTTCATCGCAATAACCGTAGTCGCCAGCATCGATTCGTCCAATGGACTGCTCGATCTTCTTCAACAGCTTGCGTTCACGATCGCGGGTACGCAACTCGAGAGCGTGCTCCTCTTCGATGGTGGCGCGGTCGGCAGGATCGGGCACGACAACTGTATCTTCTCGCAGATGCTCGGTGGTTTCACCGGCATTGTTATGCATGTCCTGCTTGATTTGAGTCAACTTGTGACGGAAGAACGCCAATTGCTTGTCGCTCATGTACTCCGTCTCAGGCATGGCAAGTACTTCCGCGTCGGTGAGTTCCTCCGCAGATTTGGTTTTCCAATTGTTGGCCAGCTTAGGATCTTTCTTGGCGGCCGCCGCAGTATTTTGCGTTTGCAAGGTCGTAGGCATGTTGTCAGTGAAACTGGCGTCAAGGGCCACTGAGGCCCTGGTATTTGCCGGTGATGGTACGGTCGAATGCTTGGTTTGGGAAGTAATCCGGGACTCCTGCACGGTATCCGCGGCGCTGGCAGGCTGGGTTGCAGTCTTGCTTGCGCCGGTTGGCTTGAGCGGAGGTTTTTCCACCGCCCCGCCAACGCCGGGCGTCTGGGCTGTCGCCTTGGATTTGCTGGGTACGGCTTTCACTTCCTGTCTCCTCGCAATACGGGCGGGCCGGGAAAGTTGATCAATCAACTATCCTGGTTTTTCGGGGCGCGATTGTAGCGGCCTATTTCATAAATAGGGGGAAAGTGGCGCACAACCTACGTTGACTTTCCAAATCAAGATGCAAGTCGTGCCCAGATCAGCTTACACGAGACATTGCTCGAGCCCCTGAACCAATATGTCTTTGGGCAGCTCAATACCGATAAATACCATTTTGCTGACGCGTTCCTCACCGGCAGCCCATTCTGGACCCAAATCGCTGCCCATCAACTGGTGCACGCCCTGAAAGATCACTTTGCGGTCAGTTCCGTGCATATTAAGCACACCTTTGTAGCGCAGCATACGCGGACCATAAATGTTCACAATCGCGCCGAGGAAGTCTTCGAGCTTCGCGGGATCGAAAGCGCGATCGGCACGGAACACGAAACTCTTCACATCATCGTCGTAATGATGGTGGTGTGGGTGATTGCAGTTCTCGTCATGCACATGTTTGTGGTCATGATCGTGGCCGCAATGCTCGTCGTGCACGTGGTCGTGACCTTCTTCCTTGCACTCGGCGTGGTCGTGATCATGCTCATGGTCGTGCCCATGATCGTGGCCGGCGTGACCGTGGTCGGCTTCCTTCAGGAAGTCGGGATCGATGTCCAGCTTGGAATTCAGGTTGAAGCCACGCAGGTCGAGCACGTCCTTGAGCGCCACGTCACCGAAATGCACGGCCCGGATCGGGGCGCGTGGGTTCATGTGCTTGAGGCGATGGGTCAAGGCGTCGGTTTCCGCGGCGCTCACCAGATCGGTCTTGGACAGGAAGATCTGATCGGCAAAACCCACTTGACGGCGCGCTTCCTGGCGGTCGTCGAGCTGCTTGTTGGCGTGCTTGGCATCGACCAGCGTGATGATCGAATCCAGCAGATAGGTCTCTGCGATTTCGTCATCCATGAAAAAGGTCTGAGCGACCGGGCCTGGATCGGCCAGACCGGTGGTTTCGATCACGATGCGGTCGAACTCCACCAGCCCCTTGCGGCGCTTGGCGGCCAGCAACTGCAATGTTTCACGCAGATCTTCGCGGATCGTGCAGCAAATGCAGCCATTGCTCATCTGCACGATTTGTTCTTTGGTCTCGGTGCGAAGAATATCGGTATCGATGTTTTCCTCGCCGAACTCGTTCTCGATCACGGCGATTTTCTGGCCGTGTGCTTCGTGCAACACACGCTTGAGCAAGGTGGTTTTGCCCGAGCCCAGAAAGCCCGTGAGGATGGTGGCTGGAATCAAAGACATGGAAGGATTCACTTTCTGCAATAAGGATCGGGACCTTCGGCAGAACGACTCCGCTCAGGCCCCATCAATCCCGAAGAGTGTAACGAGCACACCCGATCCACAGAGATGGGGGCCATCAAGTCCCCTGCAAGAGAACGCTTTTGGACTTGGGCCCGATCGCGGCGACGAATATCCGGCGACGGCACGGCGAAACGCATTAACACGGCCATTTCGACGGCGCTTGATCGTTATTTATTTGTCATTGAATTTATGAGGAAACATGTTTCAATTGTTAAATCGTTCAAAACAATATAAGATTTTTTTAACAACTGTTAGCGTTTCGAAGCGATCCGAACGAGCTCTGCCAAGTCGTGTCATCCGAAGCGAGAACTGACGACAATTCCACTGGAGCACGGTGCATGAGACAACGATTGCGGGCCTTGGGGACAGCGTTCTTCACGTCTTTTCTTCTGAGTGCGGCCTCTCCGAGCATGGCAGTGAACCTGACCATGGGCATCAGTGAAGGCACCTCCGGCGGTTTGGATCATGCGCAGGTGATTGCCAAGTACCAGCCGCTGGCCAATGTGATCTCCCAAGCACTGAACGCCAAGGTGGATGTGGTGTTCATCCGGGAATTCAAGGCGCTGGAAGACGGCATGAAGACCGGCCGCTTCGACTTCGTGATGGCCCGCCCCAGCGACTACCCGGCGCGCGGACTGCGTGACTACGGTTACCACTTCATCGCCAGCGCCAAGCCCGACGGCCAATGCCTGATCGTCGTGCCCAAGGACTCCCCCATCAAGACGCTGGCCGAAGCCAAGGGCAAGCGCTTCGTGATGCCCGAGAAAATCTCGTACATGAGCCGTTTCTGCCACGCCGAACTGCGCGACCAGGGCATTCTGCTGGAGAAGGAAAACGTCAAATACGTGCGCGAGCAAGGCGCCGTGACGTTCTACATGGAGAACAAGTTTTCCGATGTGGGCGGCCTGGCGTCTTACTCGGGTGCGAGCAAGAAATGGGTCAAGGACGGCAATCGGGTGCTGCACCAAAGCGTGACCCAGCCCTACTTCCCCTTGATCGCCAGCAAGAATCTGACCGAAGCCCAGGTGGCCGCCGTTCGCAAGAACGTGCTGGCCCTCGGCGAAAGCGATGCCGGTCAGGCCGTGCTCAAGACCGTTGGCATCGAGCGCTTTGACGGCGGCGGCGAGAAGCGCCTGCGCGAGCTGCTGAACTGGCTCGGCACGGACGAGGCCAAAGCGGCTCCCTAAATCCAGCGCCGAACCTGCTGGAGATACTGCAGGTACGGAGCGCCGAATTGCGCGCTCAACACGCGCTCCTCGGGTTGGATCTGGAACGCGGTGATGTAGAGCACAAACAGCGGCAGGCCCAGAAACGCCGCCGCATTGCCCTGCACCACCGCCCAGGCGGTCAGCAGCAGCAACATGCCCAGATACATCGGATTGCGGGTGAAGCGGTAGACGCCCGACGTCACGATACGGCTGGCGCGTTGGGGCGACAGCGGATTGACCGTGGTGCGGTGACGGCGAAACGCCAGCAGCGCCGACAGGTCGATGGCCAGACCGGCGGCCGCCAGCACCACCGCCCACACCACACGCAGCGGAATGGCGATCGCCGCTTCGGGCAAGGCACGGCTCGCTCCATACATGAGTGCCGCGGTCAGAAGGCCCACGACGGGCGGCGGAATCTTCAATTCAAGAACGGACATGGCTGACTTCTCCCTCGGTCGGTCACTGTAGCGCGCCAATCACCCTCAGTCGTCGGACTTGCGCTTGGCCCGGGGATGCGCCGCGTCATACACCTGCGCCAGATGCAGAAAGTCGAGGCGCGTATAGACCTGCGTGGTGGAGATGTTGGCATGGCCCAGCATCTCCTGCACCGCGCGCAGATCGCCGCTCGATTGCAGCAGATGGCTGGCGAACGAATGTCGCAGCATATGAGGATGCACGGGCGTGGTCAGCCCCGCCACCTGGCTGCGTTCGCGCAGACGCAGCCAGACGGATTGCGTCGTCAGCCGCGCACCGCGCCGGCCCACGAACAGCGCGGGTTCGAGTCGGGGCGACTGGTCGCCACCAAAGGGACCGGAGCGCATGTCGAGCCAGGCCCGCACCGCTGTCGCCGCGGCCGAACCCAGCGGCACGCTGCGGCGCTTGGAGCCTTTGCCGAACACATGGGCCTCACTGCTGTCGAAATCGATCCAGCCGCGCCCCTGGGCATGGGCCTCGGCCGTGGCGATCACGTCCAGCCCCACCAGTTCGCCCACACGCAGGCCGCAGCCATACAGCAGCTCCACCATGGCGCTGTCGCGCGCTTCGAGCCACGGATCGGCATTGGGTTGGTCGAACTCGGCAAACTGCACCGCGTCGTCGACCCCGAGCGCCTTGGGCAAGGGCTTGGCGGATTTGGGGGCCCGCACATCCTGCACCGGGTTGTGCGGCACCAGCTCCTGGCGCGCGGCCCAGGTGAAAAAACCGCGCCAGCCCGAAAGAATCAGCGCGATGCCGCGACCCGAGCGGCCACCGCTGTGCATCTGCGCGACGAAGCGGCGAATGTGGACGTTCTGCAGCTCGAGCAGCGGCACGTTCACCGCCGCGGCGAACTGCACCAGCTTTTCCAGATCCAGCGTGTAGAGCGTGAGCGTGCGTCCGGCGAGGCGCTTTTCCACGCGCACAAACTCCAGATAGCGCAACGCCTGCGGCGGCAACACGACCGGCGCAGGCGCGGGAGAGATCTCGGCGATCCGAGCCGACGACGGTTTGCCTGGGGCTGCTTTTTTCGTGGCCATGCAACGCCGTCGGGTTCAGCGCAAGCTCAGCGCAGTCGCGACAAGGCGGAGCTGGCCAGCTCGGCCATGCGGGACAGGAATTCCGTTCCCATGGCCGCGTCGAAACGCTGTGGATCGTGCGATCCGAGCACCAGCAGACCGAAGGCCGGCTCGGTGCTGTCGATCGCGCCTTCGCGCAGTGGCAGCAGGGCCAGCGACTGGACCTGGGTGGCCTGTGGCAACCATTGCGTGGGCTCGAAACCCATGTTCGCACCGCAGAACGGGCTGGTCAGCGACGACGCAAAGGCGCGCGCATCTTCGCTCACGCCGCGCGCAAACGATTCGCTGGAATACACCGGACCCACGCCCCACACGCGCAGCGCCACCTGGGGCACATCGAACAGCTCGCTCATGCCGCGCTCGACCGCCGCCGGCAGCTTCATCGGCTCTTTCACCGCGAGCAGCTGGCGCGCCCATTCATGGACCTTGTCGCCAATGCCGGTGTTCTCGGAGCTGTGGCGCACCATGTCCATGATGCGCTGCTCGAAACCCTTGATCTTCTCGCGCAGCATTTCGGCCTGGCGTTCATGCAGGCTCACCGCACGGTGCCCGTGTGGGCTGGCGATGGTGATGCTGGAGAGCACTTCGGCATGGCGCTCGAAGAAGTCTGGCGTGTTCACCAGAAATTCGGCGATGTCTTCCTCGGTGATCGGGGGCACGGTGGAGCTCGGATGGGTAGGGGTAGTCATAGGGCGTCTGGAATTTCAATCTGACCTTCGAACACGGTGGTCGCCGGTCCGGTCATCAATACGGAATCATCGGCATGGCCTGTCCACTCGATGGTGAGTCGACCGCCGGGCGTGTTCACATCGACGCGGGTGTCGAGCAGGCCGAGTTGAATGCCGGTGGCCACGGCCGCGCAAGCGCCCGTGCCGCAGGCCAGCGTTTCACCCACGCCGCGTTCGTACACGCGCAGGTTCACTTCGCCGCGACCCAGAATCTGCATGAAGCCGGCGTTCACGCGCTGCGGGAAACGGCGATGGCTTTCGAGCTGCGCACCGATCACATCGACCGGCGCGGTGTTCACGGAGTCGACCAGTTGCACGGCATGCGGATTGCCCATCGAGGCAATCGCGACCCAGACTTCGGTGTCTGCGCCCGTCACCGCGTCCTTGACCTCCACCGGCCACTGCTCGCTCACGCCCATGGCGCGGGGCGCGAGGCCCGTGGTGTCGAACGGCACGACATCGGCGGCGAACTGCGGGCGGCCCATGTCCACGGTCACGCGGCCGTCGGGCATCAAGCGGGGCGCGATCACGCCCTTCATGGTCTGCACGCGGATGGCGTCTTTCTGCGTCAAGCCCTTGTCGTGTACGTAGCGGGCGAAACAGCGCGCGCCGTTGCCGCACTGCTCCACCTCACCGCCGTCGGCGTTGTGGATCACGTATTCGAAATCGACTTCGGGGGACGGCGCGGCGCGCACGGTCAGGATCTGGTCTGCGCCGACACCAAAATGGCGATCGGCGAGAAATCGGTACTGCGCAGCCGACAGGCCGAGGCGCTGGACGGTTTCGTCCAGCACGACGAAATCATTGCCTGCGCCTTGCATTTTGGTAAATCGGATCTGCATTGGCATTTGGTAATTATCCGCTGCCGGACAGGGGCCGCGCACAAACCCCGGGTAATAAGCTGTTGCTGTTGACGATTGGTGACTTCGCCCACGCTTTCGCAAGGCCGCGAACGGTCGCCAAGGCATCAGCAGGAACTTGCGCGGATGCACATAATGCAATCATGCCTCGACTCAATCAACAACTCCATCCCCACCACGAGCCCGTCAAGACACGCCCTGCCGCGACGGTCCTGCTGATGCGAGATGCGCCGACAGACAACGGCAACACCGTGCTCGAAGTTCTGATGACCCGCCGCTCGCCCCACGCGAGCTTTCTGCCCGGAGCCTATGTGTTTCCGGGCGGCGGAATCGATGCCCTCGATGCGTCCCCCGAATCCCACGCGCAGACCGATCACCGGCCCACGCAGAACGCCCAGCGCGTCACCGAGGCGGTGGCGGGCATTCGCGAGAGTTTCGAGGAGCTGGGCATTCTGCTGGCCCGCCATGCCGACGACGGCCGCTTTGCCGATGCCAGCGACATCGCGGCCATCGACCGCGCCCAGCCGTTTGCCGCGCAATGCGCCGCGCGCGGCCTGCGCCTGGCGGCCGATTCCATGCATCTGCTCGCCCACTGGACCGCGGACCGCACGGCCCCCAAACGGTTTTCCGTGCCCTTTCTGGTCGCCCGCATGCCGGACCACCAGGAGCCCGTGGCGGATGAGTCCGAGCAGTTCGAGCCGGTCTGGGTGCGCCCCGCCGATGCGCTGGCGCTGCACAAGGAGGGCAAGTTCTTCATGATCTTCCCGACCATCCGCACGCTCGACTACCTGATGCGGTTTGCGGATGTGCAGTCCCTGCTCGACCTGGTCTCCAAGGACGAGGAGCCGCTCTGGAATTGCTGCCCGCGCAGCGGCCTGGTGGCCAGCCGGGAGACGCGCTTCATGGATCACGATGCGCCCTTCGGCGAGCTGGCACTGGTCACGCCCGACGGGCAGATCCTGCACCCGCTCGACTGGCAAAGCGAACGCGCCGTGCCGCTGCTCAAGAACGTGCAGCGCCTGACCGCCCCCAACCCCGGCGTGATGACCGGCCCCGGCACCAACAGCTACCTGATCGGCGACCCCGCCACCGGCTACATCGCCGTGGACCCGGGCCCGGCCGACCCCGAGCACCTGGAAAAACTCTGGCGTGCGGCCGGCGGCGACATCCGCCAGATCGTCTGCACCCATTCGCACCCCGACCATTCGCCCGGAGCCAAGCCGCTGCAGCAACTGGTGGAAGGCCACGGCAAGCCCCGTCCGCCGATTCTGGGCATCGCGTCCAAAGCCACCTCGCGCGCCGACAGCCAGTTCACGCCCGACCGCGAACTGGCCGATGGCGAGCTGCTGCAACTTCACGGCACAACGCCAGAGGGCGAGATCACGCACACGCTGCAGGCCATTCACACCCCCGGCCATGCGGCCAATCACACCTGCCTGCTGCTGAAGGAGGACGGTCTGCTGTTCTCCGGCGACCACATCCTGAATGGCAGCACCACGGTGGTCAGCCCGCCGGACGGCAACATGGATGACTATCTGGAGTCGCTCGACAAGCTGGATGCCGTCTGCGCCGAGCACCATGCGGAATTCATCCTGCCGGCCCACGGCTACGTGATCGAAAAGGCGCGCGACGCCATCGCCAAGCTCAAGGCCCACCGCCTTGCGCGCGAGGCCAAGGTGCTCAAGGCCATGCAGGCGCGGCCCAACGGCACGCTCGAGGACTGGGTCCAACTGGCCTACGACGACGTGCCGGAACGCATCTGGCCGGTGGCGCAGCGCTCGCTCCAGGCGCATGTGGACCGCATCCGCGGCATGGAACCCGGGAATGGTTGATTCGGGGGTCGATTCACGGTTGATTCATGCGCTGACACTGTGAATCACCCAATCGGTGAATAATCGACCCTTTTCTGAGCCACTCGGCTCAGGTCGACGAAAG
>CALMCS010000364.1 GCA_937862875.1 uncultured Comamonadaceae bacterium | reverse complement strand
GCTGGGGGAGTGCGACGACCCTGTACGGGGCGCTGGCCATCAGCAACGCCGATACCACGACGCATTGCTTCGAGATCCGACTCAAGCAAGGCGTCTACAAGCCCGCCACGCTGAATGCTGGCGAGACCCATATCGACACCATCTCGCAAGAACGTGGGAAAACCTTTTCCGTCTTGCGAGCGGTGCAACTCAAGGGTGGCTATACAGGGATTGGCGAGTCGCGAGAGATCAATGCTGAGAACACCGTGCTGTCCGGTGACATCGACAGCAATGACACAACCACCAATGGCATCACACGCAAAGCGTCGATTACCTACATTGACTCCAACACGCCGACGCGTCCTGGCGGTGATATTGTGGGGAACAACAGCAATCTCGTGATGGCTTTGGGTGGACTGGAACAGAGCGCGAGCAAAGCCAATTTCACCTCCTCCCAGCAAGAGGGAAGCTTCACACAACTTGAGGGATTGACCATTACTGGAGGCTCCGCATTTGCCTCATTAGGTGAGTCTTTAAGCAATTTTTCGGGCGGTATGGCCTGCGCTACGCTTCCCCCAGAACCACCCATACTGACTGCGGCGCGGAAAGACACACCAACAGATAGTGAGGCACCAGGCAACGCATGTGCGCCATTGCTCAAGAATGTCCTGTTCGCTGGCAATGCGGCGGTGATTGGTGGCGGTCTTTTGGCGGCCAACAACTCGGGCACTTCCAGTCTCAAGGTGGAGGACTCGGCATTCTCCGGAAACTTTGGCAACATCTACGGAGGCGCAATCGCTGTTGTCCCCTTATTTGGGCAGCCCTCTGCGCTGGCGAATCGATTCCAACTTGACGTGAGCAACAGCGTCATTGAAAACAATAGCTCCATCGCCTTTGGCGGTGGGATCATCTTTACAAGCGCCCCCTCCAAGGACTCCGCGTCCGAGCTCAATATCAGCAAATCGATTTTCAGGGGCAACGCTGCAAGCCAGAAATTCATCGACCCCAATTCGGAAGCTCCACTCTCTAACGGAGGATCGATTCTTGTCATGCCGCTGAGTACATCAGATACCAGCTCAGGGCCGATCAATACCCGAATTTCGGAAAGCCGCTTTGAAAACAATCACGCTGACTCCTTTGGGGGAGCCATCGCAGTAATTACAGGCATCATGCCCGGGGCAAGTCATTTGACTACTCAGGTCGACAGCTCCTCGTTTACCAATAACACCGCCGAGAGCGGCGGCGCGATTGCCAACGTTATCAGCGGAGTCGGAACGAGCTCCCTGTTCTCCGTAGTGAACTCGACTTTCGATGGCAACGCGACCACTGCCCCTGCGAACACCGATGCGTCTTCGGGAAGAGGCATGGGCGGAGCCATCTTTACGGGCAGTGACGGCAGCACCAACGAGGTCGCCATGGCCGTTGATCAATCAACCTTCAACGGCAACACAGCCGGTGCAAACGCAAGCGCAATTCAAAACCTTTCCGCACGCGGCGGCAAGAGCATTCTCACTGTCGAGCGCTCCATCCTCTGGGGCACGCCCGCATCCGGTGAGACCATCGTCGTTGCAAATGGCGTGCTCAACGAGAACAATGCATACGAGCCTGCGGACCCTGTCGACAGCGACGCGAAATCCACATTGAACGCGAACATCATCCAGGGCGGCTGGACGGCCAATGGCACAGGCAACATCGTCGCTGATCCCATGCTGTCGCCGATCGCAAACAACGGTGGTTTGACCTCCACGCTGTTGCCACAATCGGGTAGCCCGGCCATCGATGCCATCGCCTGCGACGCAGCGGTCACCACCGATCAGCGCGGCAAGGCCCGTCCACAGACCTCAGGCGCGCAATGCGACATTGGCGCGGTGGAGCTGCAGCAGTTCAAGCTGGATGTGACGGTCACCCCAGGCGCTGGCGCGGCAGGCAGCGTGTCGGCCACGGCGGGCGCGGCACCGGTCGATCCGGCCAAGCCGATTGCCAACTGCGGCTCGTCCGATGCGGCGGCCCAGTGCAGCGCAAGCTATGGCGAGGCCGCGGGCGGCACCAAGGTGACGCTCACCGCCACACCAGCCAGCGGCTTCCGACTGAGCGAGTGGACGGGTGCCTGCGTCGGCAACACCACGACCTGTGAAGTCACGCTCGACGCCAGCAAGTCCGTGCAGGCCCTGTTTGTGCGCAGCGCCGCAACCACCGGCAGCGGCCTGACGCCTGCTGGCGATCCGATCACGCTCGCACTGGGCGGCACCACCACCTGCCAGCTTTCTGGCACGGGTCCGGTCTTCTCGCCCGCCCCTGCCAGCGGCGCGCCTAGCGGCTACACCTTCCCATTCGGTCAAGTCAGCTTCGTCGCCAACGGTTGCGCACACGGTCAACCCTTGGACATCACGCTCGCGCTGCCCAATGCCACCAGCCTGCCAAGCGGCGCTGTGCTGTTCAAGCGCATCGGCAGCACATGGACGCCATGGCCCGGCACATTCAGCGGCAACAGCGTGCAGTTCACCGTGCGTGACAGCATCGACGCCTCCAGCGCATCGACCACTGGCGACAACGATCCAACGCCAGGCACGATTGCCGATCCCGTGTTGATTGCCGTGCCGCAAGGCGCAGTGGCCGCCGCCCCGCTCGCCGTTCCGACGCTGAGCCAGTGGGGACTCGTTCTGCTGGGCAGCGTGCTTGCGATGTTCGGCGTGCCGGCACTGCGCCGCAAGGGTGGTCAGCGCTAAGCAATAAGCTCCCCGCCAACTCAGAGATGGCCACCGAAACTTCGGTGGCCTTTTTTTTGGACAGCGCCGCCAGTCTTTCGCCATGAAAAAAGGCCACACGGGGTGGCCTTCTGGAGGGTGCTGGGGTTGCTTAGGGTGCCCATGGCGCAATCAGAATGCGGCTTCCAGTGCCGGCATCGCGAGGCGTGCCTTGGTCAATGCCATGCCCAGATTGGCGGTCTTGCGGCAGACGAAAACGGCCACGTATTCTGGATTGGTCTTGCCGCGCAGGAACACGTGGATCAGGTTCTCGCTGTTGACGATGATTTCCTGAAAGTAGTGATAGCCGTCGTCCTGCAAACCGCGGGCCTTCTTGAAGAGGCGTTCGATCATTGTCACGTTCGGTCCGTTGAACATGTCTGCCGTGGCGGCGGCCAGCAGGTCGATCACCTGGCGTGGGTGCGAATCCACGGTCTTCATCGACAGCAACATGCCCGATGCCACGTCCACATAACCGGCTGCCACGCACTCAGGCACGGACGCAGCCGCCTTGTTCAAAGCGTCGTCAAAACTCATACCAAACTCCCCAATTTTTCAATTAATCTTCAAATGATTTTTTGCAGAATCAAATCTTCGTATTCATGCAAAAACACTTCCTGCTCTTTGCTCTGGACGTAGCGCGGATCGAGCAGGCGCACGCGGCGCAATGCTTCCTCTGCGGTCAGTCCTTCGCGAATCAGCCAGGCGGTCAGTACCGTGCCCGTGCGGCCCAAGCCACCCAGACAGTGGACGGCCAGCACCTCGCCGCGTCCGATGAGAATTTCCATGCGCTTGAGCAACATCTGAATTTGCCCAAGACTCGGTGCCTCGCGGTCGTAGACCGGCAAGTGCACGTTTTTGAGACCGTGGCGCAGCAGCGGCTCTTGTTCCAGATCGCGCTCGGTCAGCGTGATCAAGGCGGTGATGCCGACGCGTTTGAGCAGCGCCAGATCGTGATCGATGTCGTCCACCACGCCGGGCATGGCAGCGCCTGCGAGCTTGCCGGGAATGACCCAGAGAAAACCCGTCGGTCCGCTCGATGAGGCCGAGGCCGCTGCGCTGCGGTGTTCGTTCAGCGTGGGCAAGCTGCCCGCCACGATGGAGGAGATCGCCGGAATCAGCGACACGGCCGGATTGATCTTCTGCTCGCTGCGGCTTGCCACCGTGGGCGCAAAGGCCTCGGGCGGCAGCGGTGCCGGTGCGGGCACGCCTTCGGCCAATGTTTTGGGATCGGCTTGCAGCGACGGCGTGGAGCAGCTGCCGGAGCGGATGAATTGCGCACCCGCTTCGGTGAACGGCGTGTTGAAGAAGTCCTCGACGGCGCGCTCTTCCTGAATCCGGCCACCGGCCAGCAGGATCACGCGGTCCGCCAATTGGCGCACCTGCTTCTGGTTGTGCATGACCACCAGCACGCTCATCTTGCGCGCGAGTTGGCGCAGCAACTCGATCAGCAGATAGGCGTCGTAGTCGTCCAGCTCGGCGGTGGGTTCGTCGACCAGCAGCAGCTCGGGCTCGCACGCCGCCTCGCGCAGGATCGAGACCGCGCGCATCTGCACGTCCTGCAGTTCGGTGAACGGTTTGTCGAGCACCGCGTGCAGATCGGGAAAGCCGGATTCGCTCAAGTAGTCGACGCACCACTGGCGCAGTGCCAGCGGCGACAGACTCAGGCGCTCACGCACCTGCTCCGCCAACGCCTCCCGCACCGTACCGGCCAGCACACGCGAGTGTTGCTGCACCAGCGGTGGGCGGTGTTCTGCCGCAATCGCGCGATCCAGATAAAGCGCTTGTCCCCATGATCGATAACGGGGGTGGTCCATGTAGGTACCGGCCAGCGAATGCAAAAGCGTGGATTTTCCCGAACCCGACGGCCCCATCAACACGGTGATGGAGTTGCGCGGGAGGGTGAATTCCAGTTCCGCCAAAATGATTTTGGCTCCGAAGGCCGCGCCGAATTCCGTGACCACCAGGCAGTCGTTGCGTTGCATGATGCTCTGTTCTATTTATTTGTCACAACAGGATCAAGTCCATTGATCTTGTCTATTTTTAGTAATAATCTTTATCAGATTGTATTGATTGTGACCTAAAGAACATCAAATACCGGGCTTCATTGGAGCGAAACTCAGGGTTATCACCATTGCCGGTGGTACTTCCGATACGTGTCAAATTGTTAACAATTCCAAAACGCGCTCCGGTGGACGGCACAGCAACGCCCCCTTGCTCGACACCACGATCGGGCGATTGAGCAGCACGGGATGGGCCGCGATGGCGGCGATCAGCGCGTCATCGGTGACGTCGTCTGCCGCCAGGCCCAGCTCGGCGTAGATCGATTCCTTGGTGCGCATCACGTCACGCACAGGCATGTGCAATCGAGCGATCAGCGCCTTCAGCTGCGCTGCATTCAAGGGCTCGGCGATGTAGTCGACGATCTGCGGCTCGATGCCGTGCTCGCGCAGCAGTGCCAACGCGCCGCGCGAATTGCTGCAGCGTGCGTTGTGATAGATGGTGAACTCTGGGGTGGATGCGGAGGAGGTAGTCATGCGCCCTAGTTTAGGCGCGCCGCTCTCCACAGATCGGTCGGCTGTGCCGCAACCCCAGGCTGCGGCAGAAGAAAAAAATCAGGAGGCCCGCAGCGCGTCGACGCGTGCGTGCAGGTGCTCGCTCCAGGCGCGTCGCTCCTGGCCTTCGGGGCTCTCGAGCGCGCCGTAATGCACCACCGCGACGATGCGCGGCGCAATCAGGGTGCGCCAGATCGAACCCACCAAGGTCTCATCGCCGATATAGCTCGGCGCATAGCTGATCTCGCCGCTCGCCTTGTCCACAAAGCGCAAACCGACGGGTTGCACCGGCGCGTTGGTGGCGATAGCGGCCTGCAGCAGGTTGGCATGGAACGGCAACAGCACGCGGCCGTCGCCCGTGGTTCCCTCGGGGAACACGGCAAGCACTTCACGCTCCTCAAGCGCCTCGCCCATGCGCTGCACCACGCGCAACGCGTCGCGGCGCGAGGTGCGCTCGATGTACAGGGTGCCGGCGGCAGTGGCGAGGGTGCCGACGATCGGCCAATCGCGCACATCCGACTTGGAGATGAAGCGGCAGTAGCGCGCCGCATGCAGCACCGGAATGTCCAGCCACGAGATGTGATTCGCCACCATCAGCACGGGACCGCGCAGCGCGGGCTCGCCGCGCACTTCCATCTCGATGCCGATGCAGGCCAGCATCTGCATCGCCCAGGCCTGCACACGCGCCTGTTGCTGCGCTTGCGAGAGGCTCGGAAAGCGCAGCAGGACCACGAGCAGTCCATGAAAAATATGGACCATCAGTCGCAGTACCCGCCACACGGCGCGCGCAGATCTCAGCATGGACAACGGGCCGTTTCGCCCGGATCAGCCGCGCTCGAAAGCGACCTGCCCGCCCACCAGCGTGTACTGCACACGTGCTGGCAGTTCGTAGCCGGAGAACGGAGTGTGCTTGCCCTGGCTGCGCAGCGCCTCGGGCGTCACCACCCAGGCGGCCTTGGGATCGACCACGCACAGGTCGGCAACGCCGCCTTCCACGATGCGGCCCACGCTGGCCTGCAAGGTGCCGAGCGATGCGCCCAGCACGCGCGCTGGATCGGAGGTCACGGTGGCCAGTGCGCGCGGCAGTGCCACGCCGGCCTCTTCCGACCACTTGATGGCGGCGGACAGCAGCAGCTCCATGCCGGTGGCACCGGGTTCGGCTTCTGCAAACGGCAGGACCTTGGCGTCTTCGTCGACCGGGGTGTGGTCGGAGACCAGCGCATCCACCGTGCCATCGGCCAGCGCCGCACGCAGCGCGTCGCGGTCGCGTTGCTGGCGCAGCGGCGGCAGCAGGCGTGCGCGGCTGTCGAAGTAGCCGATGTCGACCTCGGTGAAGGTGAGCGAATTGATGCTCACGTCGCAGGTCACGTTCAGGCCGTCGGCCTTGGCCTGGCGCACCAGCTCCACGCCCGCGGCGCTCGAGATGCGGCACAGGTGCACGCGTGCGCCGGTGGACTTGAGCAGCTCGAAAATGGTGTGCAGCGCAATCGTCTCGGCGGCGACCGGAATGCCGGACAGGCCCAGACGCGTGGCGAGTGCACCGCTGGCCGCAACGCCGCCGCCCAGATGCATATCCTGCGGGCGCAGCCACACGGTGTGACCGAAGGTGGCCGCGTATTGCAGCGCGCGCTGCAGCACCTGCGTGCTGGCAATCGCCACATCCGCCTGGCTGAAGCCCACGCAACCGGACTCGGTGAGTTCGGCCATTTCGGTGAGCACTTCGCCCTGCAGACCACGGGTCAGCGCGCCGAGGGGGAACAGGCGCGCCAGATGCAGTTTCTCGGCGCGGAACTTGAGCATTTCCACGAGACCCGGCTCGTCCAGCACGGGGTCGGTGTCCGGTGGGCAGACCACGCTGGTCACACCACCGGCCACGGCCGCGCCCATTTCGGATTCGAGCATGCCTTCGTGTTCATGGCCCGGCTCGCGCAGGCGCGCGGCCAAGTCCACCAGACCCGGCATCACGATGCAGCCGCTCGCGTCGATCACGCGGCTCGGGGTGAAGTCCTTCGGCTCGCGGTCGATCGCGATGATGCGGCCCGCCGCGAGCGCCAGATTGCAAACGCGGTCCAGACCCGTTGCAGGATCGATCACGCGGCCATTCTGAATGAGTACTTTCATGATCCAGTGCCTAACTATTTCGTTCTACATTGCCAGCGTTCAGGCGCATCTCAGGCCTCGTTGCCTGCCACGATGGACATCACCGCCATGCGCACGGCGATGCCGAACGTCACCTGCGGCAAGATCACCGCCTGCGGTCCATCGACCACGGCGGAGTCGATCTCCACGCCGCGGTTGATCGGACCCGGGTGCATCACGATCGCATCGGGCTTGGCCAGACGCAGCTTCTCGGGCGTCAGGCCAAAGCTCTTGAAATATTCCTGGCTCGACGGCAGCAAACCGCCGCTCATGCGCTCGTTCTGCAGGCGCAGCATGATGATCACATCGCAGTCGCGAATGCCGTCTTCGAGGTTGTTGAAGACCTTCACGCCCATGCTCGCCAGATCCGCCGGCACCAGCGTGCGCGGGCCGACCACGCGCACTTCGGCGGCGCCCAGGGTGGTCAATGCATGGATGTCGGAGCGCGCCACGCGCGAGTGCAGCACGTCGCCCACGATGGCCACGGTGAGGTTGCTGAAGTCTTTTTTGTAGTGCCGGATGGTGTAGAGATCCAGCAGCCCCTGCGTGGGGTGGGCATGGCGCCCGTCGCCCGCGTTGATGACGTGGACGTGCGGCGCCACATGCTGGGCGATCAGATAGGGAGCACCCGACTCGCTGTGCCGCACCACAAACAGGTCGGCCGCCATGGCCGAGAGGTTGGCGATGGTGTCGAGCAGCGACTCGCCCTTGCTGGCCGAACTGCGGGCGATGTCGAGGTTGAGCACGTCGGCCGACAGGCGCTTGGCCGCGATCTCGAACGTGGTGCGCGTGCGCGTGGAGTTTTCGAAGAACAGGTTGAACACGCTCTTGCCACGCAACAACGGAACCTTCTTCACTTCGCGATCGTTCACGCTCACGAAGTTGGAGGCCGTGTCCAGAATATGCGTGATGATGTCCTTGGGCAGACCTTCGGTGGACAACAGGTGAATCAGTTCACCGTTCTTGTTGAGTTGGGGATTGCGCTTGTAAAGCACCGTCAGGCCTCTTTGACTTTGACTTCAAAATGAAATGCACCGCTGTCGGCTCGCGCCAGGGACAGCGATTGCGTTGCTGGCAACGCCACACGCGCTGCTGCAAAACCGGCTTCGATCGGCAGCTCACGGCCACCGCGATCGACCAGGACCGCCAACCGCACGCTGGCGGGGCGACCGTAGTCGTAGAGTTCGTTGATCACGGCACGCACGGTGCGGCCGGTGTAGAGCACGTCGTCGAGCAGCAGAATGTCGGCGCCGTTCACATCGAACGGCAGCGTGCTGCTGGCGCTCGATGCCAGGCCGCGGCTCGAGAAATCGTCACGGTGCATCGACGACGACAACACGCCCGCCTCGCCCTCCAGCCCCAGGTCCTGCTGCAGACGCTGCGCCAGCCACATGCCGCCCGAGGCGACACCGGCCAGATGGGTGTTGGCCGTACGCATGCTGCGCACGCCGCGCAGCAGTTCGCGGTACAGGGCTTCCGCATCCAGCGTCAAAAAGCCGGCAGCGCCGGCCGGCTGGGGAGAGGATGACGACGAAGAAGATGATGATGATGACGAAGCAGTGCTCATGGAAGATTCCTCAAAAACTGTTCCAGGATGATGCAGGCAGACGCCGCGTCCGCATCGGCCGCACCTGCGGCGATGGCTTCGGTCGTGCTGTAGCGCTCATCCACTTCAAAAACCTGCAGGCCGAATCGGCCTCGCAGCTGGCGCGCAAACTTCAGTGCGCGGGCGGTGTTTTCATGCGGTGCGCCATCGGGGTGATACGGCACCCCGACCACCAGCGCATCAGGCTGCCATTCGCGAATGCGCTCGGCCACCTGCGTGAAACGTTGGGCCTCGCCTTCGGCCTTGATCGTGCTCTGCGGCGAAGCGCTGCGCAGCATGCGCGTGCCAATGGCCACTCCGGTGCGTTTGGTCCCGAAGTCGAAAGCAAGAAAGGATTGGAAATTCGGCGGGACGGTGACGGGTGCGGTGGGCTGTGTAGACGAAGAAGAAGGAACTGTCATGCCGCCGCTCACGCGTGCCCTGCCTGGTGTGTCAGCATCCACGACTGCAGCCCCAACAGGGACAGCGCGCGGTCGTAACGCTCATCGACAGGCGTATCAAAAATCACCGACACATCGGCATCGACCGTGATCCAGCTGTTCTCGGCCAACTCGGACTCGAGTTGCCCCTCACCCCAGGCCGAATAACCCAAGGTGACCAGCACACGGCGCGGACCGGCCCCGGTGGACAGTGCTTCCAGCACATCCTTGGAGGTCGTCATCTCGAGCCCACCAGCGACCTGCATGGTCGAGGCATAGGCCGCCTCGCTGATCTCGGCATTGCTGGCCAGCATCGGGTCATGCAACACAAAACCGCGCTCGGTCTGCACCGGCCCCCCCTGAAAAACGGGCGTATCGGCCAGGTCTTCACGCCCCAACGACAAATCCACCTTGGCCAGAAGGCTTTGCAGGTTGATGTCGGAGGGTTTGTTGATGATCAGCCCCAAAGCACCCTTTTCGGTGTGCTCGCAGAGATAAACAACACTCTTGGAAAAAGACGAATCCTCCATGCCCGGCATGGCGATCAGGAAATGGTTCGTCAGATTCATGGGCACGGGATCAGCAGGCATTCCGCCATTTTACCGGCGAAGCCCCGACCAATCGCGCTGCGGGGTTGAGACGCCCAATTACAGATCGTGAGAAAGCACGCCCGAGAACGAAAAGTCGGTATCCGGCACCGGTATCCAAACACCCAAACACGCAGCGAGCAGAACCCAGGAACCAAGCCCCCGAATGACGAGATAGGGTGCTAGGCTAGGCGTCGATGACGCAGACAGTAT
>CALMCS010000363.1 GCA_937862875.1 uncultured Comamonadaceae bacterium | reverse complement strand
CGTCACCGCTGCGTCACCGACATAAACAACAAGCGTTATCTTTCATGTCCAAAATCACTGCATTCTTCACCGAACTGATGCGGCGCTACCTGCCCGATCCGTTCGTCTTCGCCATCTTGCTGACCCTGCTGACGATGGTGCTCGCCGTCGTGGTGGAAGGTCGTCTGCCCACGGCCGCCGTGGCCGATTGGGGCAAGGGTTTCTGGAGCCTGTTGGCGTTCACCACGCAAATGGCGGTGATTCTGGCGATGGGCTACGTGCTCGCGTCGGCGCCGCTGGTGGACCGCTTGCTCAACAAGGTGGTGGACCGCGTTCACAGCCCACGCAAGGCGATCATCGTGGCCACGTTGGTGGGCTGCATCGGCAGCTACCTCAACTGGGGCTTTGGTTTGATGATCGGCGGCATCGTGGCGAAGAAGCTCGCGCGCCGCGTGAAGGGCGTGCACTACCCGCTCATCATCGCGTCGGCCTATAGCGGCTTCACGATGTATGGCCTGGGTTTCTCGGCCACGATCCCGGTGCTGATTTCCACCAAGGGCCACGCGTTTGAATCGAAGATGGGTTTGATTCCGCTGACCGAAACCATCTTCTCCACGCCCATGCTGCTGACCAGCCTGGCCGTGTTGATCGTGCTGCCGCTGCTGAACGCGTGGATGCATCCCAAGGCGGGCGAGAAGGTCGTCGAGATCGATCCTTCGCTGGATGAACAGCCCACCAAGAAGACCGTGGCCGACAGCCTGCTGGGCGACGAAAACACCATCGCGCACAAGCTCAACCACAGCCGCATTCTGAGCCTGCTGATTGGCTTGGTGGGCATGGCCTACGTGGTCATGCACTTCATGAACAACGGCACGATGGATCTGAACCTGATCAACTTCTTCATCCTGTTCCTGGGCGTGTTGCTGCTCGGTACGCCGATGAACTACGTGGAAAAGCTCAACGAAGGTGTGAAGACCATCGGCGGCATCATTCTGCAGTTTCCGTTCTACGCCGGCATCATGGCCATCATGGCTGCATCGGGTCTGGTGGAAAGCATCGCCCATGTGTTCGTGAACATCTCCACGCCCGACACGCTGCCGTTCTGGGGCCTGATCAGCTCGTTCGTCATCAACTTCTTCGCGCCTTCCGGTGGCGGTCACTGGGTGGTGCAGGGCCCGTTCATGATCGACGCGGCCAACGCGATGGATGCATCGCTCGCACAGACCGCCATGTCCGTCATGTTGGGCAATGCCTGGAACGATCTGGTTCAGCCGTTCTGGATCTTGCCGGCACTCGCACTGTCGCGTCTGAAGCTCAAGGACATCATGGGCTACACCGTGGTGTCGATGTTCGTCATCGGCGGAATCTACATCGCCGCCATCCTGATCTGGCCGCATCTCTGATATCGCTAGAAACCGGTCGTTTCCTTTTTTATATTTGTTTTCTCACTGATTCTTCTTTTTTTGAAGGAAAAATATCATGCTGTACATGGTCGAAATGATCGTCAAGATCCCTCATTCAATGGACCCCGAAGTGGTCAACGAAATCAAGGCCCGCGAAAAGGCGTACTCGCAGCAACTGCAGCGCGACGGCAAGTGGCGTCACCTGTGGCGCGTCGTGGGCGAGTACTCGAATGTCAGCATTTTTGATGCCGAGAGCAACGACGAACTGCACACCATGCTCAACGCGCTGCCACTGTTCCCGTACATGGATATCAAGGTGAAGGCGTTGGCCAATCATCCTTCCTCCATCGTGCAGGAATAACCACTCTTGAATTGAATCATTGCGGTGCGAGGCATCGATGCCTGCACCGCTTTATTTTCATCATCAACATTGATTCATTCTTTTTTTCATTCCGTACCTGAGTAGATTTGAGGACACAAGCCATCATGAAGAACATCCAACAACAACAAAAAGAAGTACAACAACATCAAACTCGCCGCTCCGTTCTGGGCGGTATCGCATTGGCCGTCGCTGCGGTGGGTGCTTCTGCCGCACTGCCGTTCTCTGCGTTCGCCGCTGACAACTACCCCAGCAAGGTCATCACCATCGTGGTGCCGTTCTCGGCGGGTGGCACGACCGACATCCTGGCCCGCGTCGTGGCGCAGGCGTTGACCTCTGAGCTGGGCCAATCGGTGGTGGTGGACAACCGCGCGGGTGCGGGCGGCAACATCGGTGGTGCATTGGCTGCACGCGCACCGGCAGACGGCTACACGCTGTTCATGGGCACCGTGGGCACGCACGCCATCAACGCCGCGCTGTACAAGAAGATGCCATTCGATCCGATCAAGGATTTCGCACCGCTGTCGCGCGTGGCCAATGTGCCCAACCTGTTGGTGGCGAATCCGAATCAGCCGTTTCGCACGGTGAAGGAATTGATCGCGTATGCCAAGGCGCATCCCGGTGAAGTGAACTTTGGTTCGTCCGGCAGCGGCAGCTCGATCCATCTGTCTGGCGAGTTGTTCAAGACCATGGCCAAGGTGGATATGGTGCACGTGCCGTACAAGGGCAGTGCGCCTGCGGTGACGGATTTGCTGGGCAACCAGATCGCGATCATGTTCGACAACATGCCTTCGGCGATCACACAGGTGCGCGCTGGCAAGCTGCGTCCGCTGGCGGTGACCACGGCCAAGCGTTCGCCGGAACTGCCGGATGTGCCGACGATTGCCGAAGCGGGTGTGCCTGGTTTTGAGGCGACTTCGTGGTTTGGTATGTTTGCGGTGGCGGGTACGCCCAAGCCGGTGCTGGACAAGATCAATGCGGCTTTGGTGAAGGCGCTGGCGCAACCTGCCGTGCGGGCCAAGATCAAAGAACAAGGCGGAGAAGTAGTCAGCGAGACCCCAGAACAGTTCGCCACCTTCATCAAATCCGAGTCCACCAAATGGGGCAAAGTAGTCAAAGAATCCGGCGCGTCCGCGGATTGATTGATTTATTTATTTTGTGTGGCTTGAACATAGTTCTCTGACGAACTATGTTCTTGCGCTTGGTTTGAGAGTCTTCGTTTTGAGATGACGATATAGGGCGCTA
>CALMCS010000362.1 GCA_937862875.1 uncultured Comamonadaceae bacterium | reverse complement strand
TGTCTGCGTCATCGACGCCTAGCCTAGCACCCTATCTCGTCATTGTGGCTTGTGGTTCGACGGCTCTGCTCGCTGCGTTGGTGGTGTTGGGATGACCAATCTCAATACCAATCCCAATGCCAATCCCAATACAGCTTTGGCATTCTTTGGCGCTGCTTCTATTCCAAGCTCTTTTTCTGTCGTCACTGTGCTGACACGTGTTGTTCATAAGCTCCCTTGGCCTCGACCACCGAGTGCTCCACGGAATCACAATGAACATACAAAACAGACTCCAATTGGGCGGTTTCAGTCTTTTGACGATTGCTGCCGTTGCCGCTTTGCACGGTTGTGGCGGCTCGGACAACGATGCTGCCAGCAGTGCCACGAATATCCAGTCGGCCTGGGTGATGGTCGGCACCAAGAATGAAGCGATTGCGCGCGTTGTCACCAACTATGTGCCTGAGGCGGCGGCGGGCGCTGCGGATGCTTGCCCGCTGATTTTGGTGGACGGCGTTGCGTCGCGGATGGGCTTGCGTTCGGCTCCGAGCGCGCCCGCTCAGCGGCCCACGGCGAGTGATCCGGCCGATTCCAAGCCGTCCATTTTTCCCGTCAGCGTGTGTGAGCAAACCTTGCCTGCCGGCGCGGCCTCGGTCAGCGTGGCGGGGCGTGCGTTGCCTTTGCCCAAGGCCGAGCCGCAGCGCATCGTCGTGTTGGGCGACAGCGGTTGCCGCATGAAAAAGGCCGACAACGCCTGGCAGGCCTGTGGCGATGCCGCGGCCTGGCCGTTTGAGACGGTGGCGAATGCGGCGGCGGAGTTCAAGCCCGATCTGGTGATGCACGTGGGTGACTATCACTACCGCGAGAACGCTTGCCCGGCCGATGTGGCGGGTTGCAAGGCCAGTCCTTGGGGCTATGGTTGGGATACGTGGCAGGCGGATCTGTTCAAGCCGGCGGCCAAGCTGTTGGCGGCGGCCCCCTGGGTGATGGTGCGCGGCAACC
The DNA here is from genome assembly GCA_937862875.1 of uncultured Comamonadaceae bacterium. Taxonomy (GTDB): domain Bacteria; phylum Pseudomonadota; class Gammaproteobacteria; order Burkholderiales; family Burkholderiaceae_C; genus Diaphorobacter_A. The sequence continues at coordinate 6,131 of CALMCS010000362.1, read as the reverse complement.
ACGAAGAGTGCGCGCGGGCCGGGCAGGGCTGGTTTCGTTTTCTCGATCCGCAGCCCTTCACGGCGGCGCGGTCTTGCGATCTGGCCTCCAACGATGCGACGGCCAATTACAGCGACCCTTACGGCGTGAAGCTCGGCAGCGGCACGCAGGTCATCGTGTTCGACTCGGCCAAGAACGCCAAGGTGGCGCTCAAGCCCGAAGACACGCAGTTCGCGATCTACCAGAAGCAGTTCAGGCAGGTGGCCGACATCGCCGCCAAGTCGGGTCTGGCCAACAACTTCTTCACCAACCACCACCCGATTCTGGCGTTCGCACCGATTGCCGGAGCCAAGCCCGCGCAGGCCAGTCCCGGACTGACGTCGGTGATGAGCAGCCTCAACGCGCAGGCCTACTACCCGCCCGGCGTGAACCTCGCGCTGCACGGCCACGTGCATGACTTCCAGGCGATCAGCTTCCAATCGGGACAGGCCGCCACGATCGTCACCGGCAACGCTGGGGACAATCTGGACGTGGCCTTGCCCGATCCACTCGCCGCAGGCACCGAGCCCGCACCGGGTGCCGTGATTGAGCACATCACGCACCACGCGAGCTTCGGCTTTCTGCTGATGGAGCGCCGCGCCGCGCCGTCCACGGGTTGGGCGCTCAAGGCCTACACGGCGCAGGGCAAGCTGCTGGCCACCTGCTTGCAGCAGGGCTATGCGCTGAACTGCGACAAGACCGGCTTTCTCACGCCGTGATGATGAGGGATTCGATCGTTCATGCAGCTTGAGTTGAAGAAAAGAGTGGGCGCGGCAGCATGCATGCTGCTCGCGACCTGGAGTGTCTTCGCTGGAGGCGCAGCAGCCGCGTCCGGGGCCGGCAGCGTCTTGCTGGCCCCGGGCGCGAGCGCCAAGGTGGAGACGTCGATCGGCCCCACGCCGCAGATCTCTGCGCGCTGCGACCCCACGCAGGCGCGCTTCTCGCCCAATCCCCAACTCGTCGAATTGGGCCGGGCGCTGTTTCATGATGTGCGTCTGTCGGATCCCGTGGGCACCTCGTGCGCGAGTTGCCATGACCCGGCGCGCGCCTTCGGCCCGGATCTGCGCCGCGGCCTGCGCGATCGTGACAAGAGTCCCGGCACCGCGCGTGGGAGCCGGGCAGGGCAGTTTGGTCTGCGCGCCGCGCCTTCGCTCTTGTATGCGCGCTATGTTCCGCGCCGCTATTTCTACCAGGACGACGATGCGCTCGTGCCCTCGTTCTTTGGCGGCTTGATGGCCGATGGCAGTGCCGACTCGTTCGCCGAACAGGTGCGCGCGCCCTTGCTGGATCCGCTGGAGATGAACAACCGCACGGTCCAACACCTGCATGCGCGGCTCAAGGGCAATGGCGTGGCGCAGCAGCTCTCGGCACAGTTCGGCAAGCAGGTCGAGCGCGATCCCGAGGCGCTGATGCGGGCGCTGGGGACGGCGTTCGAGGCCTATCTGCAGTCGGACGAACTCTCGCCGTTCAGCTCGCGGTTTGACCGCTTTCTGCGCGGGCAGGGCACGCTCAGCGCGCCGGAGGTGCGTGGGCTGGCTCTGTTCAAGAATCAGGACAAGGGCAATTGCGCCTCCTGCCACACGGTGTCCGAGACCGCCTCGCGCCCCGAGCGCTCGCTGTTCACCGACTACGGCTACGAAGCCCTGGCCGCGCCGCGCAACAAGGCGCTCGCGGCCAATCGCAATGCCAAGTATTTCGACAATGCGCTGTGCGATACGGCGAGGAAGTTGAAGTGGCCTGAGCCCGAGCAATGGTGCGGCTATGTGCGAACGCCGAGTTTGCGCAACGCGGCCATTCGCCAGAGCTTCATGCACAACGGCTCGATCACGAGCCTGCGCGAGGTGCTGGACTTCTACAACACCCGCGGCACCGACCCGAAGCGGTGGTTCGGCGCACGCGGCAAATTCGATGATCTGGATGCGTCACACCACGACAACGTGAATGTGAACTCGCCTCCGCTGAATCGCCGACCCGGCATGCCGGAGGCTCTGTCCGGTGCCGAGATCGACGATTTGCTGGCGTTTCTGCGCACGCTGACGGACGAGCGTTACGTGGCGCTCATGCCGTCAGACCCGAGCAAAGCGGTGACCAAATGAGCGCCCAGACCAGCATCTAGACCCGCGCCCAGAGGCATCATCCTCAACGACGCCAGCCGCCGCCACCGCGTTGCCAGCCACCGCGAGGGCCGGGCGACCAGCGGGGTTGCTGCCAGTGGTAGCCGGGCCGGCCTTGCACATAGCGCCCCGGCGACCAGTGATGGCGGCCACCCGACCAACCCCAGGAACCGCCAATCCAGACGGCTCCGGCGTAAGGTATGACTGGAATGGTTTCCACATAGGGCGCAGGCGGCGCGTACGGCGCATAGATGGGCGCGTAGGCCTGTGTCTCCGGCACATTGCTGTACGGATCGTTGTAATAGGGTTGGCCGACGGGCGCAACGATGCAGCCGGTCAGCGTCGTGGCGGCCAGAGCGGCCGCCGCAAGCCATAAACGTGGAAAACGGTTCATTGCAAAATCCTCTCAGATCCCCAAATCAATCAATAGGGGCTGTGTGCATTTAACGGCGTTGGATTGCCGTTGGTTGTCAGTCGCCAGCGTGCTTTGCGCAGCTTTACCTTGCCTATACATAGACCTGCGTCATGTTTTTGCCGCAGGAATCGGGCGTGATTGTTGGGAGAATGCCGCGTGTCTTCTGCCCAGAAAACGCACTCCACGCTAAAATGGCGTTTATTGGTTCTTTGCGGAGCCGAATTTTGTATTGAACGGGGTGGTTTGCTTGGCGATCCATCCACCATTCATCCATCATTTGACAGGTAAGAGACCAGAAAGGCGCCACGGGTTATGACACCGCGAACGCAACGCTCTACGGGAGTTCTCCCGATCGCCTGAGGTGCAGGTCTGCGCACCTTTGGTGTGGACTTGCCTGTCAATTCCAGTCTTCAGAAGTTTGCGCGGCCAGTCCGCGCATTTTGTTTTTTTAGCTTCGCGACCGTTGATCGCGACAACGCAAAACATGGTTCAAATCACACTCCCCGACGGTTCGAAACGCGACTATCCAGGCCCGGTGACCGTGGCCGAAGTGGCTCTGTCAATTGGCACTGGTCTGGCGAAAGCCGCTCTGGGCGGCAAGGTCGACGGCAAGGCCGTGGATACCAGCTTCTCGATCGATCACGACGCGAAGCTCTCGATCATCACCGCCAAGGATGCGGACGGTCTGGACCTGATTCGTCACTCCACCGCCCACTTGCTGGCATATGCGGTCAAGGAACTGTTCCCCGAGGCGCAGGTCACCATCGGCCCCGTGATCGAAAACGGTTTCTACTACGACTTCAGCTGCAAGCGCCCGTTCACTCCGGAAGACCTGGCCGCCATCGAAAAGAAGATGACCGAGCTGGCCAACAAGGACGAGCCCGTCACCCGCCGCGTGCTGCCACGCGACGAGGCCGTGGAGTACTTCAAGAGCCTGGGTGAGAACTACAAGGCCGAGATCATCGCCAGCATCCCGAGCAACGAGGATGTGAGCCTGTATCGCGAAGGCGATTTCGAAGATCTGTGCCGCGGCCCCCACGTGCCCAGCACCGGCAAGCTCAAGTTCTTCAAGCTGATGAAGGTGGCCGGTGCCTACTGGCGCGGCGACCACCGCAACGAGATGCTGCAGCGCATCTACGGTACGGCCTGGGCGACCAAGGACGACCTGAACTCCTACCTGCACCGTCTGGAAGAGGCGGAAAAGCGCGACCACCGCAAGCTGGGCCGCGAGCTGGACCTGTTCCACATCGACGAGCACTCGCCCGGAACCGTGTTCTGGCACCCCAAGGGCTGGTCCGTGTGGCAGGAAGTCGAGCAGTACATGCGCAAGGTGTACCGCGACAACGGCTATCTGGAAGTCAAGGGCCCGCAGCTGCTGGACAAATCCCTCTGGGAGAAGACCGGCCACTGGGACAAGTACCGCGAAAACATGTTCACGACCGAGTCGGAAAAGCGTGAATACGCGCTCAAGCCGATGAACTGCCCCGGTCACATCCTGATCTACAAGCAAGGCATCAAGAGCTACCGCGATCTGCCGCTGCGCTTCGGTGAGTTCGGTGCCTGCCACCGCAACGAGCCTACCGGCAGCCTGCACGGCATCATGCGCGTGCGCGCCTTCACGCAGGACGATGGTCACATCTTCTGCCTGCCCGAGCAGATTCCGGACGAAGTGAAGGCCTTCACCGCGCTGCTGCAGAAGGTCTACAAGGATTTTGGCTTCACCAACATCCTGTACCGTCTGTCGACCCGTCCAGAAAAGCGCATCGGTACCGATGAGAGCTGGGATCTGGCCGAAAAGGCGCTGGCCGATGGCCTGAAGGCGTCCGACTGCGAGTTCGAATACCTTCCTGGTGAAGGGGCCTTTTACGGTCCGAAGATCGAATACACATTGAAGGACGCGCTGGGTCGCGAATGGCAATGCGGCACGATCCAGGTCGATCCGAACCTGCCGGAACGCCTCGATGCCGAGTTCGTCGGCGAAGACGGCGAACGCCATCGCCCGATCATGCTGCACCGCGCCATCGTGGGCAGCCTCGAGCGTTTCATCGGAATTTTGATCGAGCAACATGCCGGCGCGCTGCCGGTTTGGCTGGCTCCCGTGCAGGTTTCTGTGCTCAATATTACGGACGCTCAGGGCGACTACTGTCGCGAAATAGCCGCACGCATTCAAAAAGCATTGCCGAATCAAGACCTTAGAGTGGCGACTGATCTGCGCAATGAAAAGATTACGTATAAAATACGTGAGCATGCGCTACAGAAGCTGCCCTACATCCTCGTCGCTGGCGACAAGGAGAAGGCTGCAGGGACTGTCGCAGTGCGCGCTCGGGGTAACAAAGACCTCGGTGTGATGTCTGTCGATGCGTTTATCGACCTGATTGCACAAGACATTGCTTCCAAAGTTTGATCATTGAAAACATGACCAGTGGTCTTGAAAAAGACCCTTTGGTGCGCACTTAGTGCACTTGCCACATTTTTGTGGCGTTTTAATTGAAGGTGAGAACCATCGCTACCGAATTTCGTGATCGTCGTCAGCGCGAGGAGCGCAAGCACCGCCTGAACCGTGAAATCTCTGCTCCAGAAGTGCGTCTTTCTGGTCCTGATAATGAACCCATTGGCATCGTTCCGATCCAACAGGCATTGGCTATGGCTGGTGACTTGGACGTGGATCTGGTGGAGATTGCCGCAACTGCCAACCCACCGGTCTGCCGACTGATGGACTACGGCAAGTTCAAGTATCAGGAACAGAAGAAGGCTGCAGAAGCCAAGGCCAAGCAGACAGTCATCGAGATCAAGGAAGTCAAATTCCGACCCGGTACTGATGATGGTGACTACAACATCAAGCTGCGCAATATCCGCCGCTTCCTGGCCGACGGCGACAAGTGCAAGATCACCTTGCGCTTCCGCGGTCGTGAAATCACCCATCAGGAAATCGGTCTGGCTCTGCTGAACCGTCTGCGTGATGACCTGGCTGACTCGATCTTGGTCGAGCAGTTTCCAAAGCTTGAAGGCCGTCAGATGATCATGATGATCGCTCCGGCCCGCAAGAAGCCAGCACCTGGCAAGCCGGAATCTGCACCAGCATCCACAGGGCAAACTGGTCAGGCTGCGTAAGCAGCACTGGCGTAGTTTCAAAAATTTGTCCATAATTGTCGGCTTTGCTGGCAATTGGCGGCAATAGGCAGTGTGAAAATACTGCCGCACGAGTCCACTTCGGTGGATTCGTTCAAGAAGTGTCTCGGGGCCAACAAGGGTGCGCACAGCAGCGTAAACGCCTCACGAGCACAACTAACAGGAGCATTCACATGCCCAAAATGAAGACCAAGAGCAGCGCGAAAAAGCGTTTTCGCGTTCGTCCGGGTGGTACCGTCAAGCGCGGTCAAGCCTTCAAGCGTCACATCTTGACCAAGAAGACCACCAAGAACAAGCGCCACCTGCGCGGTTCAGTTGCTGTGCACGAAACCAATATGGGTTCGATCGCACAAATGCTGCCCGGCATGGGCCTTTAATTCACTGACGAACTAGGAGAAAACACATGCCTCGCGTCAAACGTGGTGTAACGGCTCGCGCCCGCCATAAAAAAGTTC
>CALMCS010000361.1 GCA_937862875.1 uncultured Comamonadaceae bacterium | reverse complement strand
ATCCAGATACTGCCCCTGGAATCTCAGATTCTGCTGTTTCTCATCCCTCTCAGATGGAATGTCACCGTGATCGAGCTGATGCACCTGCTGCCCGGCAAGCGTCTTGATCTCCCACTCCTCCGCAACTGTCGCCCCCCACGTTTTATAACTCGCCTGCCAAACTAGCTGCCCTTGCGCATTGGTCAGCTCTTGCGGCATCCCGACCTGGTCGGCGTGGAAGTAGTACACGTTACACAGTTGGGCGTGGCTGCTGGACTCGTTCACTTGCCGAGACTGCGACTGCGGATTCAACGCCTCCCAGTATTGGCTTTCCAGAGAATCATTGGCCGCCTCTCGCACTCGCCGGGGATGTTCAACAGGCGTGGCATCTGAAACTGGTATTTCGTCCGCTCTTGGGTCGTGCACCGTCCCCAATCCGCCGTCTTGCGTTTCGTCGCCCTCTGCATCCAGACGCGCCAATGGCACGTAGCCATCTGGTTCGTACACATAGCTGATCACAGCACTTCCGCGCCGCTCTTCTATCAGCCGCATCCCTTCCCAAATGAAGCGGGTAGTGCCAAAGCTGTCGTGCTTGGCTACGCGTCGTCCGATTGCGTCGTAGTCGAATCGAGTGCTCTGACTGGTTTCGTGCTCCGTTCCGGGTCGGCGTGTGGTGCGTACTTCGACTAGATTATTTTCCTCGTCCCATTGAAGTGTTTGTGCAGTATGTCGACCGGAGAGTTTCTGAATCAGCCTTCCATGGCCGTCGTAGAAATAGCGCTTGTCTTCAAACACTCGTACGAGGTTGTCGCGCACGTAGCCGCGCTGTGAGAGTGCTGTGCTGCTGGAGGCACTTTGCTGTGTCGCGCTGTCCTGGATATTGCCCGCTGGGTCGTAGCCGAAACTTTCATTGGCCGCCTGCGGCAGGGAGTTGCGTGCTCCCGCCAAAGCGCCATGCTCCGTGCGCATGATGCGGCCGGTGGCGTCGTATTGGTGACCTGTGTCGCCGTTCAAGCTGTGGCGGCTAGCGCGTAGTTCGCCCACCTTGTCATAGCGCCACGCTTTGACGAGTCCCTGCATGCCGCGCGAGCCAGCGCTGGTAGAGACGTGCTGCAGGCTTTCAAGCACTTGTTGCCAAGTGCTTGCGCCTGGATCCTTGGGGCCGAAGGGTTGGCTGGTAAGGCTTGATGATTGGCTCCACGCCCCGGTCAGTCGGCCGACGGGGTCGTAGGCGAATCGTGTGTTGGCCTTGCCTTGCGTGCGCAGGATTTCCTGGTGCAGTTCATCTCGCTCCATATCGGAGATGAGTTGGTGCACGGCTTGCGCATCCGGCGCTGTTTTGCTGCGATGGCTGAAATTGATTTGGTGGAGGTGACCCGAGCCATAGTACAGATAGTTCAGCGCGCGTTGAGCGCCTTGTCCCGCGATGTCGGGCAGTACCGTTTGGGTTCGATTGCCCAGCGGGTCATGCGAATGATGCAGGGTGTAGCTTTCGCCGCTGCTATGGTCAGTTGCAATCTCGGAGATCAGGTTTCCCACCACGTCATAGGCAAAACTGGTGGTGTGCAGCGGTTGGAGTTCCGGCTCTCCTTGGGCCAACGGAATGATCTTCAGTTTGCTGGCCGATACCATTTGATCGCGCAGATCGTATTCGTAGCGATAGCAGTGCTGCGCCGTTCTCTTTTCGATCAAGCGACCCAAGAGGTCACGGAGAAGTTCTGTACGCCGTGCTAGGGGAGCGGCTTCGGCGTTGGTACTCGCTTGATCACCCCACCCAGGGATTTCAGGCGTTTGGCCTGCTGCCGTGGAGCCATGAACGATCAGTTCATCTCCCAGTCCGGGGTAGTGCGTGACCGCAACCGGCCAACCTGCAAGGTCATACTCAACCGTCACCCGCTGCCCACCGACACGTCGCTCCTCAATCAAGCGATCGGCCTGATCGTATTGAAAGTTGAACGACTCGCCGTTTTCATTGGTCAGTTGCGACAGCCTGTGCGCGGCGTCATACCCCAACGCCACTTGCCGGGATTCTGCGTCGAGTCTTGTGGTGAGCTGGCTTCGAATGTTGAAGTCAAACTGGGTCTTGCGGCCCAGCGCATCGATGGCCGTGCGGAGCTGGCCGGATCGCTCGTAGGCAAAGTTCTGGTGTGCACCGTCGGGGGTAGCAAGTGCCAGAAGATTCCCGTCAGCATCGTGCGTAGCTTCGGATGCGTAGCCCTTGGCGTCGATGGTTCGTCGCAGGAAACCCCATCCGTCCCATTCGTAATTGGTGGTCCGGTTCGAGCAGTCGGTATACGACGTCAGTCGTGCCCGCTAGCTCCAGCGCAAGTACTTGGTCCCACCTTTCGCATCCGTGATGGTGATGGGCTAAGCGCTGTGCTTT
>CALMCS010000360.1 GCA_937862875.1 uncultured Comamonadaceae bacterium | reverse complement strand
CGACGAGCGCGTGGAGCGCCCTGTGTTCTTCCATGGCGAGTTCGGCCTGTCGATGTCCTTCATCGATCAGTTCGTGCAACCCGCCAATGGCCAGGAGGCGTCTTACCTGCAAGCACTGTCCGAGTCCATGGAAGCATCCCCCGGCACCAAGACAGTGAGTCTGCCCGTTGGTGATCTGGTAGTGCTCAACAACTACTTCTACGTGCACGGCCGCGCACCGTTCGAGAAGAACGAGAAGCTGCACCGTGAACTGATGCGCCAGCGCGGCACTTTTGCTCTCTGACCGGCAGCCACTGCGCAGTCAGTGCTCGGAGATTCTTCAGCTATTTTTCTGAGACCTCCGGGCACCCAACTGCACAGGCCCGGTTTGCGTGAAATCCAAGCCGGGCATGCATTGTTTTCTCTGCCCTTTTCGCTACTGGCCACCTGCTATGCGCTCTGAATTCATACCATCGTCCCTGCCAGCCAAAGCCTCAGCTCAAGCGCCCCAAGCAGCGCCAGCAACCAAGGCCAGCCAGGCCGCTTACGGCAAGCGTGTTGACCTGCCACGCAGGTTGCAACACATCCTGTCGCTGGACGATTTTGAGACCGCTGCCCGCAGCCATCTTCCGCGCCCACTGTTTGGCTACATCTCTGGCGCCGCCGAAGACAACACCTCGCTCAAGACCAACCGTCAGGTCTTTCAGGACTACCAGTTTCAAACCCGCGTGATGGTGGATGTCGCGCAGCGCAGCCAGCAAACCACGATTTTCGGCAACACCTACGCCTCGCCCTTTGGCATTGCCCCCGTAGGTATCAGCGCCATCTCGGCCTATCGCGGCGACCTCGTACTGGCCCAGGCTGCGGCCAACGCCGGCATTCCCGCCATCATGAGCGGCACCTCGCTGATCCGCATGGAAGAGGTGCAACAAGCTGCGCCCTCCACCTGGTTTCAGGCCTATCTGCCCGGCGACACCAGCCGCATTGACGGTTTGATCGAACGCATTAAAACCGCAGGCTTCAAGACGCTAGTCGTCACCGTGGACATCCCCGTCTGGGCCAACCGCGAGAACAATGTGCGCACTGGTTTCTCGATGCCGCTGCGCCCCTCGCTACGCCTGGCCTGGGACGGCATGATTCGCCCGCGCTGGCTGGCAGGCACCTTTTTGCGCACGCTGGCCAAGCACGGTATGCCGCATTTTGAGAATTCATTCGCCACGCGCGGCGCGCCCATGCTGTCCAACTCCGCCATCCGCGACACCACGGGCCGCGACCACCTGAGCTGGCAACACCTGATTGAAATTCGTCGCCGCTGGTCCGGCAACCTCGTCATCAAGGGAATCCTCAGCGAACACGATGCGCGCCGTGCCGTAGAGATCGGTGCCGACGGCATCATCGTCTCCAACCACGGCGGCCGCCAGCTCGATGGCACAGCTGCACCGCTGACCATGCTGCCGCGCATCGTGGACCAGGTCGGCCACCAGACGGTGGTGATGATGGACAGCGGCGTGCGCCGCGGCGCCGATGTCCTGAAAGCCATGGCACTGGGTGCGCAAATGGTGTTTCTAGGCCGCCCCTTCATGTATGCCGCCGCCGTGGGCGGCCAGCCCGGCGTAGACCATGCCATCAGCCTGCTGCGCGACGAAGTCGACCGCAATATGGCCATGCTGGGCGCCTGCTC
>CALMCS010000359.1 GCA_937862875.1 uncultured Comamonadaceae bacterium | reverse complement strand
GGGCTTGGCAGTGGCGACGGGACGGACGATGGAGGCGTTGGTGTTGGACATGGTGGTACTCCGGGTAAAAGGTGAAAGCGAGGTTGGAGGAGAAACAAGAAAGCGGTATGAAAACAGGGGGACAGACAACAGCTGTTTACAGAGCAGGCAGCTCATGGGGACGCAGGTCAAAGACCAGTACCTCGGCCTGCTCGCCCTGATCGAAGCGCAAGGCACCGGCATTGCGGATGCGGGCACCGTCGCCTTCGGACAGGCGCTCTCCGTTGACATTCAGGCTGCCGCGGGCCACATGCACATAGACGTGGCGCTCTGGTCCCACATCGAGGTCAGCGGACTCGGCACCGTCAAACAGGCCGGCATAGACCCGGGCATCCTGGCGCACGGCCAGCGTGCCGTCCTGGCCTTCAGGGGCGATGATCAGACGCAGGCGTCCGCGCTTGTCGGCCTCGTCCACATGAACCTGCTGGTAGCGGGGAGTGGCACCGCGCTCGCCGGGCACGATCCAGATCTGCAGAAAGTGCACGGAATCCTGAGCCGAGTGGTTGAACTCGCTGTGCTGGACGCCGGTGCCGGCGCTCATCATCTGCACGTCGCCGGGGCGGATCACCGATCCCGTGCCCATGGAGTCCTTGTGCTCCAGAGCGCCGTCCAGCACGTAGGAGAAGATTTCCATATCGCGGTGGCCGTGGGTACCAAAGCCCTGACCGGGGGACACATGGTCGTCGTTGATGACCAGCAGGTCCGAGAAGCCTTGCTGGTTGGCGTCGCGGTAATGGCCAAAGGAGAAGGTGTGGCGCGATTGCAACCAGCCATGATTGGCACGACCGCGGTGGTTGGATTGGCGAACTTCAAGCATTTTCATCTCCTGATAAATCGATGGGTTTCACACTTCCTGCAGCGCTCCGGCTCTGCCGTTGTCTCTGCGTTCCGTGTTGCGATGGATGAAGTATCGGCGGCCAGCAAAGGCCAAAGATTGAAAGAAAAATGCTTTAATCATCGAAAATTTCGATGATTATTTTTTACGCACACCACCATGCTCAAACTCTCCCTGGAAGCCATTGAACTCGTGGACGCCATCGCGCGCTATGGTTCATTCGCCAGCGCGGCCGAACGCCTGCACAAAGTGCCATCGACCATCTCCTACGCCGTATCCAAGCTCGAGGAGCAACTGGGCCTGAACCTTTTCATGCGCAACGGCCCGCGTGTCAGCCTCACGCCTGCGGGCGAGGAACTACTCAAGGAAGGGCGCTGGTTGCTGGCGGCCGCGCGCCAGCTCGAGTCCCGGCTGCACCAGGTGGCTACGGGGTTTGAAACCGAAATTCGCCTGGTCCACGACTCACTGATTCCCACCAGTGCCTTCGGCCCCGAGATCCAGGCTTTCGAGGCCTTGAACAGCGGCACGCGCCTGCGCATAGGCAGCGAGACACTGACCGGCACCTGGGAGGCCCTGCGCGAAGGCCGGGCCGACCTGGTGGTGGCTGCGGGCGAAGGCCCGGCCGGCGGCGGCTACAAGGCCGTGGCCGTGGGTCAGCTCGATTTTGTGTTCTGCGTGACGGCCAGCCACCCGCTGGCCCGCCTGGGTCGACCGCTGGCCCGCAGCGATCTGCTGGAGCACACGGCCGTGGTCGTGGGCGACGGCGCGCGTTCCCTGACCGACCGCACCGTGGGCCTGCTGGCAGGCCAGCGCCGCATCACCGTGCCCGATATGCAGGCCAAAATCCAATGCCAGGTTGCTGGCCTGGGCCTTGGCTTCCTGCCACGCGCCTGCGTGCGCGTGGAGCTGGAAACGGGGATGCTGGTGGAACTGCCGGTAGAGGAACCGCGCCCGCCCGAGACCTTCTGGCTGGCCTGGCGCAGCGATGCGCGTGGCCGCGCCCAGCAATGGTGGCGCGAACGCCTGAACCGCCAACTGCTGCCCGGCATACTCCCCTATTGAAAACAGCCCGGCAACTCAAGATTGCAGGGCTGTTGCTGTGCGAAGCTGGCGAGGTCTGCGAGACGGCTCGCGCCATGTGCCATGACCTCGCGAAGTCCAGAGACGGGACGATCAGTCCAGCTTCACGCCAGCGGTCTTGATGACTTCACCCCAGCGCTTGGCTTCGGCGCGGGCCAGCTGGTGAAATTGCTCAGGCGTGCCGGGCAGGGCTTCCATGCCGAAGTCGGCCATGCGCTTGACCACATCGGGAGAACTCAAAGCCTTTTGCAGATCGCCGTTGATGCGCTGCACCACCGCTGGCGGCATGCCCTTGGGGCCCAGAATGCCCTGGAAGGCATAGACCTCGGAGTCCTTCAGACCCAGCTCGGCCAGCGTAGGCACATTGGGCAGGTTGGGCACGCGCTTGGCAGTGCCAATGGCCAGGGCGCGCACTTTGCCAGACTGAATCACGGGCAGGCCCGAGGCCAGATCCAGGAACATGCAAGGCACTTGTCCGCCCATCACATCAGCCACGGCGGGCGCTGCGCCCTTGTAGGGAATGTGGGTCAGGCTGGTGCCGGTACGGTTCTTGAACAGCTCCATGGCCAGATGGTGGGGCGAGCCATTGCCGGGCGAGGCGTAAT
>CALMCS010000358.1 GCA_937862875.1 uncultured Comamonadaceae bacterium | reverse complement strand
TGGTGTTAACTATCTTGCGTTTGCTTGTCATGCATGAACGGTTGAGTGGGTCGTCGATTCCTGTCGTCACGAATAGGAGTGCCTGTCGATGGGCGCAAGCCCTGCAGCCTTGCGAGACTCCCGAATCAACTGATCCACTTCCTCCAACTCCTTGGGAGAGATGACTGGGTCGGACTCATGAGGAGCCAGTGTGCCCGTCGCCCAGCGTACAGCGCTGGAGGTAAACAACAAGCCCGCGAGGGTGGCGCACATGTAGGCAAAGCCGATCATGGCCAAGAGCAGCAGGACTGCAAAAGTGACGATGATGAGTGTGTCCATGTGGCCTGGGGATTCTTTGAGCCTAAGTCGGCTTCGCCATCAGCGTGACAAGGTACAGGGCGTTGTCGCGATCAGATTCTGGCCCACCGCCAACTGGCGTAGACGTGCCAGGTCGTTGGCTTGAATGGCCTGTGCCATTTCCAGCATGTGACCACCAAAGTACTGATCGGGGTTCTTGGGTTTCGCCATCACTCCCATGGGATGACGATTCAACCCACCTGCGATGGCGCAGAGAAGGTTGGGGCGCCTGATGCATACGAATCGGTTTTCCGCTGACGGGGTTACTCGATGCCCAGGTCCAACTTGGACACCAGAGCTCGGCTGTGCTCATTCAATCCAACCACCTCCACCACGCTGCCATGTTTGCGCAGTCGTTGGCAAATCTTGTCCAAAGCGGCCACCGAGGTGATGTCCCAAAAGTGCGCTTGGCTCAAGTCGATGGTGACAGGTTTTCCCTCGATCTCTCGCACGTCAAATGCGTCCACCAGCAGGTCTGCCGATGCGAAAAATACCTGTCCCGAAACCCGGTAGGTAAGAACGTCGTCACCGCTTTTCACGACCTTCAACAACCGTGAAACCTTGAACGTGAAGAACACCCCGCTGAGCAGCACGCCCACCGCCACACCCGCCGCCAGATTGTCCGTCGCCACGGTCACCGCGACCGTAGCCAGCATGACCACGCTAGACAGCTTGGGATGCCGCAGCAGCGCACGCGCCGAGCCCCAGTCCAGCGTGGAGGCCGAGACCATCACCATGATGGCCACCAGAGCCGCCACCGGCACCTGCGCCACCCAGGGCTTGAGCAGCACCATCAGAATCAGGAGGAAGGCTCCAGCAAACAGGGTCGACAACCGGCCTCGGCCACCGTAGCGAACATTGCTCACGGTTTGGCCAATCATGCCGCAGCCGGCGATGCCGCCAAACAGGCTGGCGGTGATGTTGGCGAAGCCAAGGCCGCTGCACTCCTTGTTCTTGGAGCTGGGGGTGTCGGTCAATTCATCCACAACGCTGGCGGTCATGAGCGACTCCAGCAATCCGACCATCGCAATGGCAAAGGCGGGGAGGGCGATGAGGCGTAGTGTTTCCATCGAGAACGGGACGTTCGGCAGCGCGAAGACCGGCAAGGCATCCGGCAACAAGCCCAGGTCGGCCACTGTCTTCAAAGGCAAATGCAGCCACTGCCCAACGAACGTCAACACCACAATGCAGACCAATGGCGAGGGCACCGCCGTAGTGATTCGAGGCAACCCATAAATGATGACCAGACCCAGTGCGACCATCGCCCAGGTGGCCCCATTGGCGCCGATGAGATGCGGCATCTGCGCCGAGAAAATGAGAATGGCGAGCGCGTTGACGAAGCCGGTGCGCACCGAGCCCGACACAAACCGCAGCAGCACGCCGAGCCTCAGCCAGCCGAACAGGATTTGCACCGCGCCTGCCAACAGTCCGGCGGCGAATAGATACTGCACCCCGTGTGCATGTACCAGCGGAGCCGCCACCAGTGCGACCGATCCTGCCGCAGCGGAGACCATCGCCGGGCGGCCTCCGAAAAAGGCGATCACGATGCTGATGATGAACGACGCGAACAGTCCGACGGCAGGGTCGACTCCTGCAACGAAAGAAAAGGCGATGACTTCCGGGATGAGCGCAAAGGTGGCAACGGCTCCGGCCATGAGCTCGCGCGGAATGCTCGGCGCCCATTGGGCTCGAAAATGATGAAGATACTTGGACATGGCAAAGCAACCCCTGAAAGGGGCGCATAAAAAACGGCGTGAAGGAGCCAGAGAGGGAAGGGCAGTTCAACGATACCCGTCCCCAGCGCAAAAAGGACGTTCAGCCTTTATGGCGGAGTCAGCCGAGAGCAGCCGGATTGCCGACTGCATGCGCACCGCGCGATCCGGGTAAGGCGAAAGCTTTGAAAGCGCGCGGCCATGCACTGCGCGATCGAAAGGGTCGCGTGCGCGCTGTGGCTGCTGTTCAAAGTCATTGGTGGGATTGTAGGGGACGGGGCTGGCGAGCTGCGCTTGGCGGTTTTTCGTGGTTGTTCAGCCGTTGGAGGGGCGCACTAGCCTTTTTGTCCTGCAGCGGGCCTTCAGCACGCGACACAATGCGGGCATTTGTGGATAGGGCTCAAAAGGTCGCGTGTTCCCACACATGATGTGCGCCATGCTCCGTCGCAGTCTATCGATTGGCCCCGAGACCTCAGTCCAGAGTGCTGGTTTCCAGCGACAAAGTGATTGTGTAAACTGACTTTTTGCAAAGCCCATGCATCCAACGAAAGGGCGGCCTCGCCACCGTTATGAACGATAAAAAACTCGCATCCAAAGTCGCGATCGTTACGGGCGCCGCCCAAGGAATTGGCGCGGCGATTGCACGATTGTTCGCGCAGGAAGATTGCTTCGTCTATGTCACTGACATCAACGATGAGCTGGGCCGAGACGTGGCTGGTTTGCTTGGTAGCCAGGCAAGCTATCTGCCTCTGGACG
>CALMCS010000357.1 GCA_937862875.1 uncultured Comamonadaceae bacterium | reverse complement strand
TCGAGCAGGCCGAGACGCGCCGCGGCAATGACGGTGTGCCGTGGGTCGGGGGCAGCAACGCGGGAGGCTCCGGCCAGCCCGCGATCAAGGTCGTCGGCGATGTCACCCGCGCCGGCTACAACCTGGTCAACGGCCGCGGCGTGACCGATACATCGTCCATCGCACCGACCAGTTGCAGCAGTCTCTCGTGCCAGACCTGGACCTCGCCGCAGGCCGCCGTCGAGTGGGCCACGCGCGTACTCGGCGAGAAGGAACAGCGCACTTGCGATGCCTGCACCAAGACCGAGACGACGCCCGGCGTAGGGCTGACGCCGTTGATCCAAGAAGAATACGACGCCAAGCTGCAGGCGCTCCAGGATCTGGTGTCCAAGGCGAAGAACACGACGCCCGAGAACCTGCGCGAGGCTGGCAGTGCATCGCTGCCCATCACCCGCGGCGTGATCGAGGCGCTGCGTGACGAGCCGGACCAGCACCTGCTGTCGCAGCGCCTGGCGTCCGAGGTCGCGCTGTCCTCCGTGCTGGAGAAGGCGCTGTTGCTACAGCGCACGCTGCTCACGGGCAAGAAAGAGCCCAACGTCGCGGCCAACGAGCTTGCGGTGGAGGCCGTGAACAAGGAGAGCGATACGCTCGACCGCGAGATCCAGAACCTCAAAACGGAACTGGAACTGCGCCGCGAGCTGGCCAACAACTCGCCGATGGCCATCATTCAGCGCCATAGCACGCGCGCTTCGGGTTCGCGCGGCATCTACGAGGGCGATCCGGTGCCCGACCGTCTCGACCAACTCCAGAAGGGCAATCCGGGAGGTCGGCCATGAGCGAGGCTCGCATGACTTGGCGTCCACTACGCTGGCTGTTCAGCCGGCACGCGGCGAAAACCCTGCTATGGCTTGTGCTGGTCGTGGCCGCCGCCGTAGGGGCCAACGTCGCGGGCATCTACCTGGTCGGCAGTGTCGCGGCCTGGGAGCGGTGGCTGGCGGCGTCCGCAGGGTATTTCTTCATCTGGCGACTGTGCCTGTACGGCGGTACGGCCTATGGATGGGTCTGGATGCGCCGTCGGCTGCTGGCCCGCGAAGACAGCACGCAGGCGCGACGTCGGCTGATCCGCGCAGAGGTCGCCGGCGTCCTTGCCATTGTGGCGCTCGAAGCCAGCCTGTTGATGCAGGCCGCTTGAGGGGAGATCGAGGCAATGACGCTTTTCACGACCGACTACCTGGAGTACTACCTCACCCTCGTGTCCTGGATCGTCAACAACGGCATCTGGGCCGTGCTGGTGTCCAGCGGGGTGTTTGCGCTGCCCTTTGTGGCGATCGTCATCCAGGAATGGCTCAAGGCCAGAGCGGAGGGCGCCGACGAAGGCAACAAGGGCGTGCTCTCGGCGGCGCGCATCGAGAACCGAGTATTTGTGGCCATCGTGGTCGTGATGTTCGCCGGCATTCCGTTCATCGACGTCGACCTCAGCACTATCCAGTACGACAGCTCGCGCTCGGCGCAGTGCCAGGTCAGCGTGCCGCAGCCCGCGCAAACTGGCTGGTCGCAGTCCTTCAGCACCATCAACAACCAGTCGGCGAAGGTTCCGGTCTGGTGGGCTTTCATGCACGCGCTTTCGCGCGCCGTCACGAGCGCCTCGGTGGCTGCGATCCCGTGCGGCACGGATCTGCGGCAGATGCGGATGGAGATCGATGCCACACGCATCGACGACCCGGTGCTGGCCCAAGAAGTGGCGGATTTCACGCACGATTGCTATGGACCGGCTCGCGCCAAATTGTTCATGGCGCGGCCGGAGCTGGACGAAACGCAGATGAACGATGTGACCTGGATCGGTTCGAGGTTTTTCACGGACACGGGCGGTTACTACGACAGCTACCGCTCTAGCACGGCGCGCGAGGCATGGCCCTATGACGACACCCGCGACGCTGGGCTTGCGCAGGTTGCCAATGGTGGCGGCTACCCGACCTGCAGGCAGTGGTGGTCCGACGGCAGTAACGGACTGCGCGCGCGGCTGCTGGGGCAAGTGGACCCAAGCCTGCTGAATCGCCTGGCGGGCTGGGCTGGATTCCTGAGCCGGGCCGAGGTGGACGACTCCGTGATCCGCGCCATCGCGTCACCGCGGCAGCAGAAATTGAACCAAGGCAGCGTCTATACGGACTACGGCGGTCAGATCGACAAGACATTGCCCAATGTCGTCAACCGTGCCACCAGCGATGTTGGCTTGGCGGTTGGGGCTCTCGCCGCCTTCCCGGCAATGGACGTAGTGCGCCAAGCACTGCCCATGGTGCTCGCGCTGCTCAAGATGGCGCTCGTGATCTGCATTCCGCTAGTGCTGGTCGTGGGCACCTATGACCTGAAGATGGTCGTCACCGTCAGCACCGTCCAGTTCGCGCTGTTCTTCACGGACTTCTGGTTTCAGCTCGCACGCTGGATCGACAGCACCATCCTCGATGCGCTCTACGGGTGGGGCTTTGGCTGGAACCGGCCGCATACCAACTTCGACCCGCTGGTGGGGCTGAACAATGCCTTCGGCGACATGCTTTTGATGTTCGTCACCGGCACGATGTTCTTGGTCCTGCCGACTTTCTGGGTGGCAGCGCTTGGGTGGGTCGGAGTAAAAGCCGGGGTAATCGCTCAGAACCTGGCTGTCGGTTCCAAGGAAGCACGCGACAGCGCGGGATCAGGCGTAAACAAGGTTACCGGCAAGGTGCTTTGATCGGTCGCCCATTTCAGTCGTTGAACGGATCGTTCGGGTCGTGCGGGTCGATCCGCTGACCGCTGGACGAATACAGGCCAAAGCCTGCCTCGCCGTTTCGCAGTTCGTCCGGTTGCGTCCAGCGATCATCATTGACCGTCGAATTGCTGGCCGTCCATGCTGCGGCAACCCCAACCAGAAGCACCAACGCCAGCCAGAACGCGGCGTAGAACAGCAATCCCAGCGCGACCAGCTTCACTACCCATACGAGCACGGTGGCCCCGGCAAGCGGCATCCCCTTGGAGGCGAGCCAACACGACAACCTTCGCTCGCCGCGCGCATAGGCGCGCCATCCACGGCCAACGCTGCGGCCGAGGCGTTCTGCGGTGCTGATGCGGGTTGTCGTGTTCATGGTCGTCTCCTGCTACATGAGGAATGCCTATTCCAGTTTGCTCCAATCCTGCTTGCTTGCCTGCACCAATACGTTCCAATCGTCTGGTGGATTTCCACGTCCGAGCATTTTCTCGAACACGGCATAGGGATCTGACTTGCTCCCCGAAGACCGCAAGGTCTGCTCATCATTGACCCAGGCGTACACGATGACCTTGGCCTTCGAGTCGTACCGGAAGAACAACCGGAACCGCCTCCCGATCTTGGCCCTTCGCCAGTGCCGGTGGGCCAGCCCCAGGGTGTTGCCCTGGCGGTACTCGTCGCGTGCCGGATCACCGGGCACCACATCTAATATCAACTGGTTCAAGGCCCGGAAGAGCTTGACGTTGGCGTTGGACTCGAAGCCCTCCGGGTCGTTCTCCTGCGCGCGCCGTGCGGCTGCGTGCAGCTTCTGCAACTGCTCGATCACACAGTCGTGGAACAGCAATGCCCAGCCATGCCGTTGCATCAGAGTTCCACTTCGCCGTCGATTTCCTCGTCCAGCTTCACGCCGTGACCCGCTTGCTCCAGCATGGCGCGAGTTAGATCCTCGGGCAGACCATGGACGTTCCGGCCCGCCTCGATGTCGCGGGCCAGCAGACTCAGGAACGCACCGATGGCGGGGTCCTCGTGCTCGGCGTCGGCACGGGTCACGACGACTTCTCCGTCACGCAGGTCGAACGCAACCTTGCCGCCGGCATCGACACCGAGCGCCTGCCGGATGGGCTTGGGCAGCGTGATCTGGCCTTTGGAGGTCAGCGTGGCAACTTCATGAATGGCAGGCATGGCCGTTCTCCTAATAGCGATGCCCTGATGGTAAGGAATATTCCTTACCATGTCAATATGGGGTCTCATGGCGTCCTCCCGAGTCCAAGAATCGGCCCATCGTAGGGCGGGAACACCAAGCCTTCACGCATCAATCCGGCCCGCCGAACCTCGCATTGGCCGTGGACGGTCAATGCCCCACGCCCTATACCCAAATGGTTAAAGGCTAAAGGGCCGAAAGGGCAAGGGAATGGGGTGCAAGGGGAAAGGCCCTACCTCGAAAAGGCGAAAAGGCCCCCCGCTCGGCCCACCACCAGGACACCCGCATGCTCTTTCTGTTCCAGCGGAAACGACCTCCGGTCGCTGCCGCTCCGTCGCCAGCGCCCGCCCTCGATCTCCCGAAAGGGCTGCTGCGGCCCGAGTCGGCCGCATCGCTGCTGGCCACGCCGCGCCGGCAGAAGCTGCTGGAATACATCTGGCAGCGCACCTCCCTCTCGCGCAAGCAGTTCGTCACCCTGTACCGCACGCCGCTGGAACGATATGCCGAGCTGGTCCAGCAATTTCCCGCTTCCGAAAGCCACCATCACGCTTACCCGGGCGGCATGCTCGACCACGGCCTGGAAATCGTCGCCTACAGCCTGAAGCTGCGCCAGTCCCATCTGCTGCCCATCGGTGCCAGCCCCGAGGACCAGGCGGCGCAGTCCGAGGCCTGGACCGCCGCCGTCGCCTACGCGGCACTACTGCACGACATCGGCAAGATCGCCGTCGATCTGCACGTCGAACTCGCCGACGGCAACACCTGGCATCCCTGGCACGGGCCGCTGCTCCAGCCGTACCGCTTCCGCTATCGTGAGGATCGTGAATACCGCTTGCATAGT
>CALMCS010000356.1 GCA_937862875.1 uncultured Comamonadaceae bacterium | reverse complement strand
GAGTGAATGGAGCGGATGCCTTTGAGAACCTGACGCACCAAGGGTGCCTTGGTCGGGTCTGTAAAACCATGGTCGACGTGCCATCGAGACAGTGCTGCGAGTCGCTGGCGAAGGGTGCTGATCGCCAGCGTGGCCGCGTGATCGGCCAAGTAACGGGAGGTCGCATCTGCGGTCGTTGGCAACAGGCCTTTCCACTCCACCTCGAAATGGCGAATGGCTGCGGCGTAGCTGCGGCGTGTGTTGTCGCGCTCAGCGGCTTCGATGTACTGGGCAATGCGGCTCATGGAGTGATTGTGCTGGGATGGCCGCCCTTGCCGAGGTTTCCAGGCATGCCTATTGTGCGCGCTTTGCTTACCCGGCGGCGTACTTGAATCCACGCCGCCACCAGCTCGTCGGTGCTGCTCTCCAGTATCTACTTGCCCAGCAAGGTGGAGCCCAGATATTCGCTCTCCAGATACTCGCCTTCTATTCTAGGTGTGGCTGCGGTTGGGGGGGCTGACCATCCCATTGCTTACCGCGTTCCACATCACCGAGCACAAGTTCTGTCTTGGATTGGTGGGCCGCTCATCACCACCGCGCGTCGATCGGCAGGGGATGTGCCAACGGGTGAAAATCCGAAGGGGCGTCAGGGTGTCCGGCTGAGTTCCTGCGGGGCCATCCGGTTTTCGAACAGGTGCAGAAGGCGGTGAATTCTCTCGTCTGCGATGGACTGGCAATGGCTCAGCGCGATCAGGTGATATGCGTCGCTGCGCAACTGCCAAAGGTCGCGATGGGTGTGGGCCCTATGGATTTTTAGTTGCAGGCGCTGGGCCGGCGGACCCACACAGTCGTCCACGGCCTGCAGCATTGCGGTGCGCACGCTTTGCAGATCGGTCAGACGTGAGGGCGAGTGAGGTCTTCGCATGGCGCGGAGCCAACGGGCGATACAGGGCGGCAAGTGATGTCTCCGGGGGGGGGCACATGGCTGGATTTGAGGCGGCGCTTGTGACTGGGGTCGACTCCATGGGAAGCCAATATTGTCCCGGCAGGTGGGTCGCGTGTGCAGGGTGCACAGTCCATAGCGCCAAAACGGCTGTGACTTGCGTCACGCCGCCGGGTGCTGTCGGGGTAGGGTCGCGACACTTTGTCCACCCCGCTCGCCCTTGAATGGAGCGCAGGAGTCTGGCTGGAGTTTGACTCAGGTTGGTGCCAGGCGTAGTGGGTGTGAACTGGCCCTAGCTAGCGACTAGCACTTGAAAACGTCCACTGACTCTGCTAACCGGCCCGCCAGCACCTTCAGCGACTCTGCGGCCCCCGCCGACTGTTCCACCAAAGCCGCGTTTTGCTGCGTCATCTGGTCGAGCTGTGACACGGCGACATTGACTTGACCGATGCCACTCGACTGTTCCTGCGTCGCATTGCTGATCTCGCCGATGAGAGCGTTCACGCGCTGTACCTGTTCGACGATCACGTTCATCGCGCGACCGGCCTCGTCCACCTGGCGCGCGCCACCTTCCACCTTCTCGACGCTCGCGCCGATTAAACCTTTGATCTCCTTGGCTGCCTCCGCGCTGCGTTGCGCGAGGCTTCGTACTTCACCCGCCACCACCGCAAAGCCGCGGCCTTGTTCGCCGGCGCGGGCAGCTTCCACCGCAGCGTTCAACGCGAGGATATTGGTCTGAAAGGCGATACCGTCGATCACGCCGATGATGTCGGCAATACGCTTGCTCGCAGCGGTGATGTCATCCATCGTGCCGACCACCTGGCCAACGGCTGCGCCACCGGTAGCGGCCGCTTCGCTCGCGTTGCTGGCCAGTTGGGCCGCCCTTCGCGCCGTATCAGCATTGTTCTTGACCGTGGAGTTCATCTGCTCCATTGAGGCGGCGGTCTCCTGGAGGTTCGAGGCAGTCTGTTCGGTGCGCGCGCTAAGGTCGCCATTGCCCTGGGCGATTTCGGAACTCGTGGCCTGCACGCCTGCAACCTGTTCGCTCACATCGTCGACCAGCGAGCGCAGATTCAGGCCAGACTGATTTACCGCGCGCAAGATCATGCCGATCTCGTCCACGCGGTTGAGCTGGACGTTTTCGCCCGGTTGACCGGCCGCCACACTCAAGGCTTGCCGAAGCACCTGCTCAAGTGGACGCGAGATCTGCGCCTCCAGAAATGTCGATACCGTCGCGCCGAGCACCGCAACTGCGCCAGCAAAGCCGAGCAATGCCATGCCTTCCGCGCCAGTTGCGGCGGCTGCTCCCACAGTGCTCCCTGTCAGGCTCAATACGCCCAGCCGCAGCCGCCAGCGCACCGGCATGACCTGCAACCACGAGGCCCATGCCATCGCGCCAGAGCGAACGATCAGCCCCTGGTGGAAACGCCAGCGACCACCACGTCCCTCACGGAACGCGCGGTACACAGCCTCGGTCGCTTCGATTTCTGCGCGAAGAGGCTTGGTGCGCACCGACATGTAGCCAATGACTTTACCGCCGCGGACGATGGGCGTTGCGTTGGCCCTTACCCAGTAGTGATCACCTGTCTTGCGACGGTTCTTCACCAGCGCGGTCCACGAGCGACCAGCCTTTAGCGTTGCCCACATATCGGCGAAGGCTTGCGTTGGCATGTCGGGATGACGCACCATGTTGTGCGCCTGCCCAATGATCTCTTCGCGCTCGAAGCCGCTGACAGCGATGAAAGCCGCGTTTGCGTAGGTGATGTGGCTCTGCGTGTTGGTGGTCGACATCAGCGTCGCGTCCGCTGGGAACTCGTATTCTCGCTGTGTGACGGGCTGGTTGTGGCGCATGATGTCGAGCTGCAGTGTGTGATTGTGGTGGGTTAGTCAGCTTGCGCGCTGGTCAGTTTGGAGGCGCGCTTGGCTCTTGTTGAAGCCACTTGATTTGATCTGAATCAAATTTTGGCATCATTTCAAACAAATATGAGTTCGCGTGCCTATTCTACTGAACGAACAGACCTCAGATCACAATTGAGACTGCCTGGAAACGAGTCAGTGAGATCAAGACGTCGCGAAAGATAGAAAGATGCGTGTCTGAATCGGGTTTTACAGATGCAGCAATGCCACCTGAAGAACATCAAGTTCGCTGCGAATTGCCAGGCGGAGAGCGCCTGAATGTTTGTGTTCGAGAGACACCGCAAGAAGGAGATGGGATGTGGACAGACAGATTTCGTACCAGACCCGATCGTCGCTCCACAGCATGATCTCCTGTGCCTCACGTTGGCGCATTGTTTCGAGAGCTGATCGCACATCGAGTGAAAGCGATGCTGCGCAGGCGGCTGCCACATCTCCCTGTAGTGTTCCCGTGCAAGCCAGAACCAGTCCATCGGATGTTGCCAGCACGGCCCCGCAGAACCCAGGACACTCGGCGATGCGGGCAAACGCCTGCTCGATCACCGTCAATGGATCATTCGGATCAGTGCTCATGGAGGAGTATTTCAAGACTGGGACACGGCGTGGGACGAAGCCGTGGGGCGTTTGAAAAACATAACCAAGCAGTGCGCCAATGCGACCCATCCCGGGTCGCTCCCTTCGATGGGTTCGTGGCTGCACACGGAGAACGGCTGATGGTTGAGGTCCACAAACAGCGGTACCAACTGGACGGTCCGATTGGTGTTCTCAAGCCCACTGACGGCAGCCAGTTGTTGCGCCTGAAACTCGGACACATGTGCGCTGGCAATACAAAGCCCGTAGGGGTCGGCAAGGGCGATGCCCGTGGCGTTGGAGCGCTGGGACATGCCGGTGAGATGATTGTTCAGGCAAGTCCAAAGCGAAGTCGCTGTGATCGGCTGCGGACGGGTCAGCACACGGATGCCATGGTGCCGGTTCAGGACAAACAACGCCTTGCTCAACGCCTTGGTTTCGACGCCGAGTGCGTGCGACAGGGCCTTCACATCGACCTTGCATCCGCCGGGATGTGACAGGATGTGCAACATGAGCATCCGTTCGCAGGAGGCAACAGGGGTTCGAACCCACTGTCGGATACCCTCGGGCAACGCAACGAGGTAGCGGTCGGTTGGACCGGAGCTGTCGTGCGCAGATGTGTCGCCCATGACTCACCGAAGTCGTTCAGGCAGTCTTGAGAGATGGAGCGCAGTTTTTGCACCCGACCTGACCGAGTCGTACGTGGTAGCGAACCTCGGTGCCGGCGGCTATTTCCAGCGCGCAATAGTCACAGACGGTTGCTTCGCCCAGCACCAGCGAATCGTACCGTTCGGTTTCCACAAGTTGATCCCCGATCCGGCGCGCCCAGGGCGAATACTTCACGATGTCAGGCCGGTACTGCTCTTCGTAGCGTGACCAGCGTTCGATCAGTTCCTCGGTGAGTCCATGTGCCTGCTGTGCGTCAAGCATGAGTTTCTGTCGGTGATCGAACACGCTGTCCGGAATCACCATCCAGTGGTGAGAGTTGCGGGGGCGCTCCCCGATGTAAACCGCTTCGCCAGTGATGCTCTGCATCAGAAAGGCATATTGCTTCCCGATGACGCGGTCCATGGTGACGCGCTCAAAGTAGGGACGTAGCAAGGCATCGGCATAGACCGATTCGTAGAAGCTCTCCAGCACAGCCCGCACAGTCCGACCGCCGTCCAGCGCTGTCCACAGCTCAGGGTCTGGGGGCAGTGGGGTCACTTCCTGCGATGGTTCGACCGGGAATGGGCCGCGCAGATCGAATGTCACTCCGAAGGCGGCATCGGAGTCCGTCAGCCAATGTGGACACGGACCGTCGGGGATGTGGACTGTCGCTTGTATCCAGTTTGTAGATTCATCCCGACC
>CALMCS010000355.1 GCA_937862875.1 uncultured Comamonadaceae bacterium | reverse complement strand
GCCGCAATGCGATCACCGACTCACGTGCCATCCGTACCAGCGCCTTGCTGGCCCGTGTGACCACGTTCACCACCATCTTCGGTGCAGAAGCCGCCGTCGAAGGCATGAAGCATCTGGACAACCTGGAGGTGTACTCGCTCCAGGAACTCCATGCGCAGCTGACAGCCTGAAACAAAAATTCCGCCGTCTCCATAACACAAGACGGCGGGTTTTTTGGGGGCTGACATCCGGCACAAAACCGGCATAATGCACCTGTAATGAATGACCGCCGCACGGCAACGCGCGGCGGTTTGCTTTTGGGGACGCTAAAGGGCTGTTTTTCGCAATAGTTGCAGAAACACCGATCGCGTCCGCACGAACAGACAAACGGAGTCAGAGAAATGGCCACAATTCCAATCACCACGCGCGGCGCGGAAAAACTCAAGGCGGAGCTCAAGCAGCTCAAGTCCGTCGAGCGTCCCGCTGTGGTTCAAGCCATCGCCGAAGCGCGCGCACAGGGTGACCTGAGCGAAAACGCCGAGTACGAAGCCGCGAAGGATCGCCAGGGCTTCATCGAAGGCCGCATCATCGAAGTGGAAGGCAAGCTGTCTGCTGCGCAAATCATCGATCCATCCGCGGTTGACGCGGGCGGCAAGGTGGTCTTTGGCGCAACCGTCGATCTGGAAGATGAAAAAAGCGGCGACGCCGTCACCTACCAAATCGTTGGCGAAGACGAAGCCGACTTGAAGCAAGGCCTGATCAACGTCTCCAGCCCGATCGCGCGCGCGCTGATCGGCAAGGAAGAGGGCGACACCGCCGTGGTGCAGGCTCCCGGTGGCGAGCGTCGCTACGAAGTGGTTGCCGTTCGCTACCTCTGATAGAGGCGGAACCCTCGATGTTTGAACGCCTGCCCCTTTTTGCCGCAGCCCTGTGGTGGGGCAGTCTATCGGCCATCGGTTTCCTGGCCGTGCCCATGTTGTTCGCCAACCTGGGCAATCCCACAATGGCGGGCGTCATGGCCGCCAAGCTGTTTGCCGCGCAGACCTGGGTCACGGTGGCGTGCTGCGTAGCGCTGCTGCTGCTCGCCAAACGCCGCCACGCCGAACACGAAGAAGCGTGGGCCCGCACGGGGCTGGTGTTGGTTATTGGTGGTCTTTTGTTGGCTCTTTTGGTGCAGTACGGAGTCTCCCCTCGCATCGTTGCCCGACAAAACCTTAAACTCTGGCACAGTGTTGGCACTGTCATGTATGCGTTGCAGTGGGTGTGTGCTGCCGCGCTTCTCTGGAAACTTGGGGAAAGACGGATTCCAGAGAGCCGCTGATCCATCAGCTCATTGACGCGTAATTTCAGGGCCTTCACTTCACTTAGTTGAGAAGGCCATGAATACTCAAATCTTACAAATAGATGGCTCCGACTGGCGTGCAATTTCCGGAAACCCGGAGTGGACCGCGGCTGTCGAAGCTGGCAAGGTGCTGTATTTTCCGCAGCTTGCCTTTGAACTCAACCCTGCGGAGAGGGCGCTGCTGCGACCGGATATCCGCGCTCCCAAGTCCCGCAATATCAGCCTGAATGTGGATGGCACGTTGAAGGGCGCTGCGGGCGATGCGGCTACGCTGCAACAGCTCACCGCCTTGATCGAACGCTTTCGCGCGCACGCCAAGGGCTTGATCAGCAACCTGTTTCCCGAATACACGAACGTCATGCGGCTGGCTCCCACCAGCTTTCGACCCATGCAGGTGGAAACGCGTGCCCAATCGTGGCGGGCAGACGACAAACGCATGCACGTGGACGCGTTCCCATCGCGCCCCAACTATGGCGAGCGCATTCTGCGTGTGTTCACGAATCTCAACCCCAACGGCAAGCCCCGCGTGTGGCGTATCGGCGAGCCGTTCGAGGACGTGGCGAAGAAGCTTCTGCCGCGCGTGAAACCGTACGTGCGCTGGCAGGCCAAGGCGCTTGAGGTACTGCACGTCACCAAGTCGTTCCGCAGCGAATACGATCACCTGATGCTCCAGTTGCACGACGGCATGAAGGGCGATCTCGACTACCAGAAGAACGCGCCACAGGAGCAGGTGGCCTTTGCCGCCGGTTCGACCTGGGTGTGCTTCTCTGACAAGGCGGTGCACTCGGTGATGTCGGGGCAGTTCATGATGGAGCAGACGCTGTATCTGCCCCCCGGAACGGAATACGACCCCAAGGCCAGCCCGCTGTCGATTCTCACGCGGATGCAAGGGCACCCGTTGGTGGATCGCCGCGTCTGAGCGGATGGATGGAACGCTGGAAGGGCCGGTCGGCTGACGCGGCCCCG
>CALMCS010000354.1 GCA_937862875.1 uncultured Comamonadaceae bacterium | reverse complement strand
CGGCCGTGCCTTCGAGGTCACGGTAGTCGCGCAGTTCAACAGTGACGAGATCCTGCAGGCCCTCCGAGCGGATGCGCTCGCGCGCGTATTCGAGTTGCTGTTGGCTGAGCGTGATGCCGTGCGCACGGACGCCATGTTCTCTTGCCGCCCAGCACACGAGCGCGCCCCAGCCGCAGCCGATGTCGAGCAGGCGTTCGCCTCGCTGCAGGCGCAGCTTGCGGCAGATGTGCTCCAGCTTGTTGCGCTGAGCCTGGTCCAGCGTGTCATCCGTCGCCTTGAAATAGCCACATGAGTAGACCCTCTCGGCATCGAGCCAGAGGCCATAGAACGCGTTGGACACATCGTAGTGAAAGGAGATTGCGGCCTGATCGGTTTGACGCGAATGGCGATGGGAGAAGCGACGTGCGACGCGCGAGGCCAGACTCCGCGAGGGCTTCAACCCGTCCTGGTCGGACACGCGCAGCAGCAGTGCGTCGCGCAACAGGGCCAGTTTGTCGCGCCAAGAGAGCGAAAACTGCTCGAAAGGCGCCTTGAGCCCGAGCGCGGTGTACAGGTCTCCCTCAATGTCGATGGTGCCGCGGAAATAGGCTTCCGCCAGCAGCAGCGGATCCGGGCGCAGGACCAAGCGACGCAGCAGACCCGGGTCACGGATGATCAGGGTGTATTCCGGGTGCGATTCGAGCTCGTGCAAGAGCATATCGCCCAGACGCAACGCCGGCGGGCGCTCGATGCCGGCCAGCAGCCGGCGCAAGATCCGTAGCGCGGCGGCATATCCGTCGGGCGATACGGTTCGATCCCGTGTCGTGAGGTGGCTCATCGGGGGCGCCTCGCTCGCTCGTGTGCAGCGGATGCTGCGAAGTGGATAGACGACTCATACTTGGCGCTGGCGTGATCGGCACGACCACAACCGCTGCACCGCATGTACGTAGAGCGTCGTGATGCCGGGGAATGTCGACGATGATCAGAGCGATTCATGCGCGTACACGACGGGACTTCGCGCGCACCGAATTGCGCTGAACGTCCGCATCCGCTCCTTCGATCAAACCGCAGACGGAATGGCCATCCGGGACGCCGTCCGGCAGCCGCTTCCAGTCGCGCTCTGCCTGCTGCATGCGGCGATGCAAATCTGTCGCCTCCTTCAGCCGCCGGGCCTGCTCGTCAAGCCGTTCGCTCAGCAGCGCCCGCGCGCGCGGACAAGGCGATGCACCGCGCTGGCTCATCTCGACAAACTCTCCAGCGTCCTTGAGCGTGAAGCCGAGGGCCAATGCATTGCGTATGAAACGAACCCGGGCGACGCTTCGATCCGAGAATGCGCGGTAGCCGTTCGTGCCCCGGCCATCGGGCACCACAAGCCCCACCCGAAGGTAGTGACGCAACGTGTCCGGTGTGACGCCTGCCGCCTTGGCGCATTCAATGAGTTGCATCACCATCCTCCAGCAAGGTTGTCTTGAATCCCTTCACTTTCGAGCGAGTTTGAACCCAGGTGCTGCACATGGGTCAAGGGCCCGGTGTCTGAACCGCTCCGTTTCTTCCTTCAACGTGCGGTTGGATGGGCAACTGGACCATCATCGGCGCGAGCATCAACGGGCGTGGCTCCCGGCCCGGAGGAAGACTTATCGTGGTCTTGTCCCAGTTCATTGCCTATACCAAACCACTTGCCTGGTCATTCAGCGCTCGGAACGTCTCACGCGCGATCGCTAACTGCTCGCGTGCTTGAACCACCAGCACGGCAACGGCGGATCGGGATGACTGCAACTGGGCGACTTCAGTGTTGGGCGAGTAGGCGCGATTGCGCTCTTCGTCTAGTTCCAGGCCGATGAACTCCAGGCCATCAACGATGCGCCGACGCAACGCGGCCGAATTTTCTCCAGCTCCGCCAGTGAAGGCCACAGCATCGCAACCGCCCATCGCGGCGGCGTAGGCGCCGATGTATTTGCGCACGCGGTACGCGTGAACCTGCATTGCCAGTTGGGCGGCTGCGACTCCTTCTCCCGCGCGCTTCTCCACAATCCGCAGGTCCGAACTCTCACCCGACAATCCTTTGAGTCCACTGTCGCTGTAAAGCGCCGCCTCGATCTGCGCCAACGTCAAACCCAGTGCGCGTGCGACGAAGCCGGGTACGCCAGGGTCGAGGTCTCCACAGCGCGTGCCCATCACAAGACCTTCAAGCGCGGTCATTCCCATAGATGTATCGACCGACCTTCCGCGATCGATCGCGCAGACGCTGGCGCCGCTTCCAATGTGGCAGCTCACGATACGAAGTTCTGACGGCGGCCGTTTCAGCTCGGTGCTGACGGCGGCCAGTACACCCTGGTGGGACAGGCCATGGAAGCCGTATCTCCGTACCCCTGCCGCGCGCCACGATGGCGGAACAGCATAGGAATGGGCGTATTCGGGCATGTCGTCATGGAAAGCGGTGTCGAAGACCGCGACGTGGCGCACGCCGGGCCAACGCTCACGGGTCAGGCGTATGCCGGCCAATGCGGCAGGATTGTGATGCGGCGCCAGAGCCGAAGCCTTGCCGATCTCGCGTTCGACTTCTTCATCCAC
>CALMCS010000353.1 GCA_937862875.1 uncultured Comamonadaceae bacterium | reverse complement strand
GCAAAAGCCCCGCGCAGACTGCTTTTTCAAGGAAAAAACAGAGTCTGCTGCGAGGCGTTTGCGGGTTGAAATTTACTTGCCGCTCAGGTTCAAGGTGTTGAGCGTCGGACCCCAAACCGCGGTGTCGCGCTTGGTCACTTCCATCACCTGGCTCGCAGGGCCGGCCATGGGAATCACCATCATCGTCTTGAGCTTTTCCTGCACCACCGGGCTGTTGTGGAATGCCTTGGTGGCTTCGTTCAGCTTGTTGATGATGGCCACCGGTGTGCCCGCCTTGGTGACGATGCCGCTCCAGCCCATGTAGTCAAAGTCCTTGACGCCGAGTTCGTTGGCCGCCGGCACATCCGGCAGTTCCGCGAGGCGCTTGGGAGCCAGCACCACCAATGGAACGACCTTGCCGCTCTTGATGTGCGGAAGCGCCGTACCCACCACCGGGGCCATCACCTGCGTCTGCCCACCCATGGTGGCCATCACGCCATCGGGCTCGCCCTTGAAGGGAACGTGGACCATCGAAATGCCGAGCTTCTTTTGCAGCAGCTCCACCGCCAGTTGCGTGGAGTTGCCCAGACCGGCCGATGCGAAATTGAGTTTGTCCGGATGCGCCTTGGCGTACTTGACCAGATCGTCGAGCGACTTGAAACCCGTCTCTGGATTGGCCACCAGAACGAACGGGACGGTGGTCAGCATGCCGACACCCGTGAAGTCTTTTTCTGCGTCGTACGGCAGCGGCTTGTAGACGAATTTATTCAACACCATCTGCGACACGCCGCCAAACATCAGCGTGTAGCCATCCGCAGGCTGGGCCAGCACCTGCTGTACGGCGATGATGCCGCCCGCTCCGGGCTTGTTTTCCACCACCACGCTGGCGTTGAGTGCCTTGCCGGCGTGCTCGGCCCAGAGGCGCGCCACGGTGTCGGAGCTGCCGCCGGCCTGCTGCGAGACCACCAGGCGAATCGGGCGATTGGGATAGTTCGCTTCCTGTGCCAACGCGGGCGCTTGCGCCATCACACCCAAGGTCCATGCCGATGCCATGAGTTTGGCGACGCATAAATATTTCTTCATACTATCTATCCCAAATGATTAACGCGAGGCAGCGTTGACTGCCAAAACACCCATTATTCGCGTGACTACCGTGTTACACCAGTGAATTAGCAAGATACATCTATTAGTATTCACTCATGATTCAACCTGATCAAATGGCATGGGCCCGGCGCTTGAAGGTCAAGCACCTCGAATCCTTTCTGGTTCTGGATGAGGCCGGCACGCTCACCGAGGCCGCCGCGCGCATGCACATGACGCAGTCGGCCATGTCGCACTGGTTGGCCGATCTGGAAGAGCTGGTGGGCACCACGCTGGTTCTGCGCGGGCGGCGCGTGCAGCTGACGCCTGCCGGGCTGATCATGAAGCGCCTGGCGATCAGCGTGCTGGGGGATATTTCGCGCACGCAGCAAGAGCTCGCGGCAGTGGCGGATGGGCTCACGGCGAGGCTGCACATCGGCAGTGTCTGGGCGGGCGTTGCACGCACCGTGCCGCGCGCGTTGGCGGAGTTTCAAACGCTGTATCCGCACATTTCGGTCACGGTGTCCGAGAGCCCGTTTGGTAACCTTCTGGAAGGCCTGGCCAACAAGGAGCTGGATCTGGTCGTGGGCTCGATCGATTCACGCGCCCACCGCGAACGCCTGGAGCATCGCGAGCTCTTCGACGACAACGTCTGTCTGGTCGTCGGCAAGGCCAGCCGTTATTGGGATATCGAGGGACCGGTGCAGTTGGCCGATCTGCAATACGACCGATGGATCATGCCGCCCAAGGGCACGCTGATGCGCATCCAACTCGATACCGCGCTGCTCGACAACGGCTTTTCTTGGCTGCGCCCCAAGGTGGAAACCGCGGCCATTACCACGCTGCAGGCGCTGATGCATGCGGGCGACTACATCGGCGTGTGCTCCGAGGCGATGGCGCAATATCAGGTGTCGCTCGGCAACATGAGGATCTTGCCGCTCGACATCCAGATCCGCTTCGGCCCCATCGGTGTCGTCTGGAATGCAGACAACAACTCCGAGGCCGTGCGTTTGTTTGTCGAGCACCTGACCCACAGCAGCGCGCGCGATCAGGCCATCGCTCAGCCCTGACGCAGGGACATCGAGCGCGCCGCCTTCGTCGCTTGCACGATGCTTTTCGCGTCCACAGCAAAGAACTCGCGCAGCTCGGCACGCGTGTCGCTGCGGCCAAAGCCATCGGTTCCGAGCGTGAGGTACTTGCGATTGCCGGGCACGAAGGCGCGAATCGATTCGGGCACGGAGCGCACGTAATCAGTTGCCGCAATCAGCGGACCGTGGGTGTTCTCGCTCAGCAATTGCGTGATCCACGGCGTTGCCACATCGGCTTCGGCGTTGATCATTCGGCGCTCTTGCGCGATGCCATCACGCGCCAGCTCGCTCCAGCTGGTCACGCTCACGACATCGACCTGCCAGCCTTCCTGCACCAGGATGGCCGCCGCTTTGCGCACCTCGGTCAAAATCGCGCCGGAGCCCAGCAGGGTTGCGCATTGGTCTGGCGATGTGGCCGAGCCGACTCGCCCAATGTGCTACGCTCTGCGCAACACGCCTTCCGTCTCACCCTCTCGC
>CALMCS010000352.1 GCA_937862875.1 uncultured Comamonadaceae bacterium | reverse complement strand
GCTGGCGGATCAGTGCAGATCGCCGTATTGTGTTGTGCTGAGGTCTGAACTGGCGGAGTCCTGTGCGGGCATTTCCGTGTCGGCAAAGCCCGAAGCGGTGTCCGCAAATCCGGAAGGCTGCAGCAGCGGCGAGCTGGTGATCGGGCCGCTGCGCACCGTCGTGCCTGGGCGCGACGCGGCAGATGCCTGACGGGACGGGTTGCTGGCGGCGGCGCTGTTCAGCGCGCGTTTGAACGCGGCGACTTCGTCTTCTTCGATCGGATCGAAGTGACCGTTGCTGCTCGGCGGGGCCACCTTGGCTCCGTGGGCAGCGCTTGCTCCGTTCACCACTGGGTTGGTTGCGCTCGCGCCGTTCATGCCGCCATTGGCCGCACCCAGCGGAGCGCGAACGCTGACCATGGGCACGCGGGCACTGTGAAGGGGTGCCGACGCACTGTTCAATGGGGCGTGGCCGCTGTGGAGTGGCGCATGACCGCTGTTGAGCGGGGCACGGGAACTGTTCAGCGGCACGGGGCCCGAAGAGCGCAGAGGAGCCGGCGCAGAGGCGCGGGCTTCATAGGAACCGGAAGGCATGACCGGGGCGCGAATCGTCTGCGGCGTGCCCGAATTGGTGGCCGGTGCGGCTTCCCGATCGGCAGCGCGGCGCATGCGAACGCCGACGGCGGTGTGGTCGTGGACACGCCAGTACACGGCGGTCACCAGAATCTCGAAACGCGCCTTGGCGCTTTGGGTGATGAGGGTTTCGATCTCGCTCAGGCGGGCCGTGCTGGCGCCGTATTCACGGGCCAGATCAATCATCACGACAAACTGCTGGCCGAACTGGTCGAGCGACAGTACCTTGAACTTGTAGCCTGCGGACAACACACCGGCACGCACCATCGCGTCCCGAACCACCATGTACAGGGACTCGCGTCGCTCCATACGGGGGTTCTTGCGACCCATCTGGTCGGGCGAATCGGCGGGGGTGCTCGGCCTCGGCTGCGCCGCGCCTTGCTTGGGTGGCGCATTGCGGGGCGCTTTACGCGCCTCTGCCCCACTGGAAGGGCGTCGAGAAAACCAACTGAAAAGAGACATGGCGCACCTAAATGAAGCGCATTGAAAAATGCGCAAAGAAGTGTACAGCGCTACCTATCAGTACATGCTAATAGGCAGCGAAGAACTTCGCCAGTCATTTTTTAGGTGCGGTAGATCAAAACCCTGACAAATCAGGTGGACGCAACGCGGCGCTTGCGGCTGCCAAGGCGTTTGGCCAGCACCGCGCCGACCGCCATCACCAGATGCACGGCCACGGCGGGCTGTCGATTGGACAGCTCGGTGAAACGCATCGCGGGAAGACTCCAGAGCTTGCAGGGCGAGCCGGCCTGCACGGTGGCAGAACGCGGCAGATGCGAGAAAAATGCGCCTTCACCCACGACAGAGCCCGGGCCGACAATCGCCAACCGCAGGCGCTGCTTCTCGTCTTCGAAGTGCACGCTGAGCGAGCCGCTTTCCAGCAAATACAGCGTGCGATCGGTCGTGCCCTGAGCGAACAGCACCTGACCTGCGGGCAATGCCACGGGCAGCAAATAGGACGACAGCAGATCCCACTGCTCAGCGGAGAGCAGATTGTTGAGACTGTCCTCCGCAGAGGATTGGCTGATAGCCTGCACTAAGCCATGCAGGTCTACCTTGCCATCGGATCTATTAACTATCGTATTCATGGCGTGGAAGGTAATGCGATTATGGGAACTGCACAAGCAGGCATACGCCTTGTTACACCGGTATGGCGAATTCGTTGCGCGATTTGTGAGGCGTTTGATTCCAATTAAAGCAGAGCTGCGCAGTTTTTCAATGCTTTTAGCGCTTTCTTAGTGGAATTCAATCTCAAATCGATTCAAAAACTCTCTCGATCCGCCCAAATGCTGATCAAACTTTAATTACAGCCAGCGCTGAAGCCAACCCAAACCGTCACGGGTCGCATGGGGTGCAACGCCTCGGGCGGGCTTGTATTCACAGCCCACCCAGCCTTCAAACCCGAGGCTGTCCATCAAATCGAAGAGGTAGGGATAGTTGATCTCACCAACATCCGGCTCATGGCGCTCGGGAACACCCGCGATCTGAATATGGCCGACCAGCCCGGTGGGCAGGTATTGGCGAATCTTCGCCGCCAGATCGCCTTCCACGATCTGGCAGTGATAAAGATCCATCTGGACGCGGATATTCGCCTCGCCGATTTCGGTAATCAAGGCGTGGGCCTGATCCTGGCGTGAGAGAAAGAACCCGGGCATATCGCGCCCATTGATGGGCTCCAGCATCAGCTGAATCCCGTGCACTGCGGCGAGCCGGGCCGCAATGCGCAGGTTGGACACATAGGTGGCGTGCACCGCAGCCGCGTCAGCATTCGCGGGCACGATGCCGGCCATGACGTGAATGCGCGGGCATTCCAGCGCCTGCGCGTAGTCGATCGCACGCTCGATGCCGGCGCGAAACTCCGCCTCGCGCCCCGGCACACAGGCAATGCCGCGCTCGCCCGCATCCCAGTCTCCGGGCGGTGCGTTGAACAGCACCTGCTGCAGCCCGTTTTCCGTCAAACGGGCCCGCAACACGCTGGGCTCGTAGGCATAGGGAAACAGAAACTCGACCGCCTTGAACCCATCCCGCGCAGCGGCTGCATAACGATCCAGAAAATCCAGATCGTTGTAGAGCATGGACAAATTGGCGGCAAAGCGAGGCATGGGGAAAATCCTTGTGCTGTGGACTCAATCAAAAAACATGGGGCGATGAAGCGCTCTGGAGCCCTCCGACGCAGCGCGCCGCAGCGCAGTCAGTGGACGGACTTACTTGCCGATGCAGAACGACGAGAAAATCACACCC
Organism: uncultured Comamonadaceae bacterium; assembly: GCA_937862875.1. GTDB lineage: Bacteria > Pseudomonadota > Gammaproteobacteria > Burkholderiales > Burkholderiaceae_C > Diaphorobacter_A. The sequence continues at coordinate 1,370 of CALMCS010000352.1, read as the reverse complement.
AACAGATCGTCCGATGTGAACTCACCGGTAATGGAGTTGAGTGCGCCCTGCGCCAGGCGCAATTCCTCGGCGAGCAAGTCGAGCGCCGGACTCAGCGCATGGATCTGCGCGGCCGCTTCCATCAGGTGCCCATCCACGGCGCGCAGCGCGTTCAGGTGGCGCGCACGGGCAATGTAGACCCCTTCGGGCGCGGACTGCCAACCGGCGATGCTCAGCAGTTGCTTGCGCAGCGCATTCAAGCCATCACCAGTGCGCGCAGACAACTGAACCTGCGCCGTGCGCCCCGGCTGCAGCGCCTCGGAAATTGGCACATCGCCCGCGGCGTCGGTCTTGTTCCACACATCGATCACGGGCACCCGCTCGTGCAGCTGGTCGACGAGCACACGCGAAATCTGCACATCCGCAGCCGCGTACTCGGCATCGGACACGCGCGTCAGATCGTGCAGGAACAGCACGGCATCCGCCGCAGCGATTTCCTCCCACGCCCGCGCAATGCCGATCTTCTCCACCTCGTCATCGCTCTCGCGCAAACCGGCGGTATCGATCACATGCACCGGCACGCCTTCAATCTGAATCGTCTGCTGCACCTTGTCGCGCGTGGTCCCGGCGATGGGCGTGACGATGGCCAACTCGGCCCCGGCCAACGCGTTGAGCAGCGAACTCTTGCCGGCATTCGGCTGCCCGGCAATCACCACCTTGATGCCTTCACGCAGCAAAGCACCTTGCTGCGCGCGCTGCATCACCCCCGCCAGCGTGGTCTGCAGGCGTTCCAGCTGACCGGCCGCGTCGGCCTTCTTCAGAAAATCAATTTCCTCTTCCGGAAAATCCAGCGTCGCCTCCACCAGCATGCGCAGATGAATCAGGGCATCGCGCAGCGTATGAATCTCCTTCGAGAACGCACCAGACAACGACCGCCCGGCACTGCGCGCAGCCGCCTCGGTGCTCGCATCGATCAAATCGGCAATCGCCTCGGCCTGCGCCAAATCGATCTTGCTGTTGAGAAACGCCCGCTGCGTGAACTCGCCAGGCTCGGCGAGGCGCAAATGCGGCAGAGCGGTACGCGCCAACTCCAGACAACGCGCCACCAGCAACTGCAAAACGACAGGCCCACCATGCGCCTGCAGCTCCAGCACGTCCTCACCGGTATAGCTGTGCGGACCGGGAAAGAACAGCGCCAACCCATGATCGATGGGCTGACCCTGCGCATCGGGAAACGGCAGGTAATGCGCCTCGCGCGGATTCGGCGTGCGCTTGATCAACTGCTCGACAAACGCCCCAATCCCTCGCCCCGACACCCGAACAATCCCCACAGCGCCGCGTCCGGGGGCAGTGGCAATGGCAATGATGGGGTCGGCGTGACGAGGCAGCAT
>CALMCS010000351.1 GCA_937862875.1 uncultured Comamonadaceae bacterium | reverse complement strand
GAGTACTGTCTGCGTCATCGACGCCTAGCCTGGCACCCTATCTCGTCATTCGGGGTTTGTGATTCCTGTGCTCCGCTCACTGCGTTGATCGCGTTTGGAAGCCTCAAATCCGATTGAGCTTTTCGTTTTTCTATTTCTTTGTCTCTTTATTTTTCTTTGACCTGCCATGCCTGCTGTACTTCCCATTTTGCAATCCGCCGAACTGCCCTCTGATGCCGTGGAGGTCGGGCGCATTGGTGAGGCGTGGGGCGTCAAGGGTTGGTTCAAGATCGTGCCTTACAGCAATGAGCCCGAAGTGCTCTACAAGGCCGACAAGTGGTTTCTGTTGCCTTCCGAGAAGGGTGCGAAGAGCTTCTTCACCGGCACCGTGTTGCTCAATGTGAAGCAGGCGCGTGACCATTCGGGCTCCGTCGTGGCGACTGCGCTGGAAGTGCTGGATCGGGATGGCGCCGAGGCCATGCGCGGTGCGCGTGTGTTTGTTTCGCGCACCCACTTCCCCAAGGCGGCGGAAGATGAGTATTACTGGGTCGATCTGATCGGCCTGAATGTGGTGAACCGCGAAGGCGTGAATCTGGGCGTGGTGCGTGAATTGCTGCCCGCTGGCCCGCAGACCACTCTGGTGCTGGCTTTTGAGGTCGATGGCAAGGAGCAGGAGCGCATGATTCCGTTCGTGTCCGCCTTTGTCGACAAGGTCGATCTGGCCGGTCGCCAGATCTCGGTCGACTGGCAGCCAGATTACTGATCGGCGGGCCATTCAGCATGCGTTTTGACGTTATCACCCTGTTTCCCGAGTTGTTCGCCCCGTTTCTTGAAAGCGGAGTGACCCGGCGCGCCTACCAGAGCGCGCTCGTGGATGTGCGCCTGTGGAACCCGCGCGACTATGCCGAGGGCAACTATCGCCGTGTGGACGATCGGCCGTTTGGCGGTGGTCCCGGCATGGTGATGATGGCCGAGCCTCTGCAGCGTTGCCTGACCGCGATTCGCGCGGACCGGGCGGAAGCGGAGCAGGCTCAAGCCCCCGTGGTGTTGTTTTCGCCGATTGGTGAACGCCTCAACCACGGTGCGGTGGAGCGTTGGTCGGCGAGTTCTGGGGCTATTCTGTTGTGCGGACGCTACGAAGGCGTGGACCAGCGTTTCATCGATATGCATGTCACCGCGCAGATCAGCATGGGCGACTTTGTGCTCTCGGGTGGCGAGATTCCGGCCATGGCTTTGCTCGATGCCGTGGCGCGTCTGCAGCCCGGTGTGCTGAGCGATGAAGGCAGCCACCAGTTCGACAGCTTCAACCCTGCGCTGGACGGCTTGCTGGACTGCCCGCACTACACGCGCCCCGAGGAGTGGAGTGGCCAGGCGACCCCGGCCGAGCTGCTTTCCGGCCATCACCTGCGCATCGAGCGCTGGCGGCGGGACCAGAGTCTGCAGCTGACGGCGCAGCACCGACCGGAACTGATCGAAGCGGCCCGCGCCAAGGGGCTATTGACCAAGGCCGACGAGTCGGTATTGGCGAAATCACGTAACTTGCTATAATCAAAGGCTTTTCGATCCTATTTCCGGCCGCTGACACGCAATACGTAAGTCGCCTCAGCATCAAGATGTCAATCCTGACATCCAGCCAATTTTGGCGCGGATACGATCGTTTGGATGTAAATCATGAATCTGATTCAGACTCTCGAGCAAGAAGAAATCGCTCGCTTGAACAAGACCATCCCCCAGTTCTCGCCTGGTGACACTGTCATCGTCAGCGTGAACGTGGTTGAAGGTACACGCAAGCGTGTGCAGGCTTACGAAGGCGTGGTTATTGCCAAGCGTAATCGTGGCCTGAACAGCGGCTTCACAGTGCGCAAGATCTCGAGCGGCGAAGGTGTGGAGCGTACGTTCCAAACTTACTCCCCTCTGATCGCGAACATTGAAGTGAAGCGCCGTGGTGATGTGCGTCGTGCCAAGCTGTACTACCTGCGCGAGCGCAGCGGCAAGTCGGCACGTATCAAGGAAAAGCTGCCTTCCCGCATCAAGGCGACACCAGCAGCAGCCGCGTAAATCAACGCGCCCTCTGCGAGTCTCGCGAAAAGCCGCTACAGTGCCACAAGCCTGTAGCGGCTTTTTTCATGGTCCCTGCGAATGATGACTCTGTTGTGATTAATCCTGTGTTGCCTGCTGCGCTCAAGGAGTTGCAGCTCTCCACGTTGCCCAATTTCGATCCACGCCTTGCGCCGCTTGCTGGAGTGGATTCGCATTTGCCTGCAGTGCCCGACGCCGCCATGACGCCCGATGCGCTGCGCCACCGTTTTGCGGTGCCGCCCCTGTGGACTCCCGATGTGGTGCGCGATCGCTTTGTCTCGGACCGCGAGCCCGCAGATGCCTCGGTGCTGATTCCCATCATCCTGCGTGACGAGCCCACCGTGTTGCTGACGCAGCGCGCCGCAAGGCTCAACAAACATTCGGGGCAGATCGCTTTTCCAGGCGGCAAGGCCGATCCGGGTGATGCGGGGCCGTCCGGCACGGCGCTGCGCGAAACCCAGGAAGAGGTCGGCATCGACGGCCAATATGTCGAGGTGCTGGGCCAGCTGAATACCTATGTGACGGTGACCGCGTTCAGCGTGACGCCCGTGGTGGCGTTGGTGCGCCCCGGCTTCACCTTGATCCCCAATCCCGACGAAGTGGCCGACGTCTTCGAGGTGCCGTTGCGTTTTCTGCTCGACCCGCGCCATCACGAGCGCCATTACCTCGAGCTCGATGGCATGCGCCGCGAATGGTTCGCCATGCCGTATCAGGATGGCCTGCATCAGCGCTATATCTGGGGCGCGACGGCGGGCATGTTGCGCAATTTTTACCGCTTCATGATGGCCTGATGTTTTTGGAACGCATCAAAAACCTGAACTGACACATGGAACCCCCATGCTGCGGAGACCCACTCCGCCAGTATGATTGCAGCCATGAGTTTTTTCGCCATTCTGTTTGCATTGCTGATCGAGCAGGCGCGGCCTCTGTCGCGCAGCGACCCCATCCATGCCGGCCCGCGCGCCTGGGCTCTGTCCGTCAGTCGAAATTTCGACACCGGAACGCCCGCCCATGGCTGGGTGGCCTGGTCCATTGCCGTGCTCGTGCCCTCGGCCATCGCGTTTGGCGTCCATTGGGCGCTGGTGCATTGGATCGGCTGGCCCGTGGCCCTGCTGTGGAATGTGGCGGTGCTGTATTTCACGCTCGGTTTCCGGCAATTCAGTTATCACTTCACTGGCATTCGCGACGCGCTGGAAGAGGGTGACGCCGAGCGCGCCCGCATGCGACTGGCCGAATGGAAGCAAGTGGAAGTGGGCGAACTCCCGCGCAGCGAAATCGTTCGCCATGTGATCGAGTACTGCGTGATCGCCGCTCACCGCCATGTGTTTGGCGTGCTGGCATGGTTCTCGGTGTTGGCCGCCCTGGGTCTGGGCCCGAGCGGCGCGGTGCTGTACCGCATGGCCGAGTTTGTCTCCCGCTACTGGTCGCCGCGCAGTCGCGCGCTATCCACGCACCCGGCCAGCGCCGCATTGCAGCACTCCGCCGCGAAATCCTGGATGGTGATCGACTGGCTGCCCGCCCGCATGACGGCTTTGAGCTTCGCGGTGGTCGGCAGTTTTGAAGAGGCGATCGACGGCTGGCGTTTTCACGCGCAGCGTTTCCCGAATGACAACGACGGCGTGATTCTCGCGGCCACGTCCGGAGCCATCATGGTGCGGCTGGGCGGCGAAGCCCTGCGCCTGAAGTCGGATGTGAGCCCCAATCAGGGCTGGGAGACCGACCCGGACATTGGCGACAGCGACAGCACCCCGGGCCGCGAGCCCGAAGTGGCGCATCTGCGCAGCGTTGTGGGGCTGGTATGGCGCTCCGTCGTCGTGTGGATGCTATTGCTCGCGCTGCTCTCGTTTGCGCGCTTGCTGGGCTGACATTCAAGCCCCGCCGAAGGGTTGGCAGCCAAGGCCTTTTCGGCCTTGGTGTCTGCGCCTTCTTTTTTGAGCCTCAATAGCGCGGTGGTGCGCTCAGCTCTTCAAACAATTCCCCGTACAGGCGATAGCGGTTGGCGCTGATCGTGTTCGGCTGTTTTTGGTCGACATCCGCCTCCAGCACATGCTCGCGCACGCCGCAGCCGGGCTCGTGCAAGTGCGTGCAGTTGTAGAAGCGGCACTCGCCCGCATGCGCGGCGATGTCGGGCATGCAGCGCGCCAGATCGGTGGGCTGCAGGTGGCGCAGGCCAAATTCCTGGAAACCCGGTGAGTCGATCAGCGCCGTCGTACGCTCTTCGTCCACCCAATACAGCGTGGTCGTGGTGGTGGTGTGCTTGCCGGAGTTGAGCGCCTGCGAGATCTCGCTCGTCAGCACCGCGGCACCCGGCACGAGCAGGTTCACCATGGTGCTTTTGCCGACACCCGAGGGGCCAAGCACCAGTGTGGTCTTGCCCTTCAGGATCGGCAGCAGCGCGTGGTGGTCGACTTCACCCGATTCGGTGAGCGACATCGGCAGCACCTGGTAGGGGTGCTTTGTCTTGCCATCGCCACCCATGTGTCGGTACGGCCAGAGGCGTTCCCAGGCGCGGGCAAAGGGCTCGATCAGATCGCTCTTGTTGAGCGCGATGATCGGCGCGATGTGTACGGCCTCTGCCGCGATCAGGGCGCGCACCAGCTGGCTTTCGGAGAACACGGGCTCGGCCGCCAACAGGATCAGCACCTGATCGAGGTTGGCCGCAAATGACTTGGTGCGAATCTCGTCCTGCCGATAGAACAGATTGCGGCGGGGTTCGACCTTCTCGATCGTGCCCTCGTCGCCCTGGCCCGGAGGCGCGGATTGCCACAGCACGTGATCGCCGACCACGGCCTGGCTTTTCTTGCCGCGTGGATGGCAGATGCGGCGCTCGCCATCGGGCGTCTCGACCACGCAATGGCGGCCGTGGCTGCCAACGACCAGGCCTTTTTTCGGAGCGGAACGTTCGCCGCTCATGCCGTTTGCGCCTGCACTTGCAGCAGTGCGTCGATTCGCGCTGCGCAGTCCAGGTCGGTCGGGGAGATGCCGTTCACATCGTGCGTGTTCAGACGCACCACGCAGCGGTTGTAATGCACCGACATGTCGGGGTGGTGGTCCTGCGCATGCGCGATGAAGGCCACGGCGTTCACGAATGCCATGGTTTCAAAATAGTTGGCGAAGTGGAAGGTCTTCTCGATCGCCACGTTCGCGCCGTCACCATTCAGGCTCCAGCCCTGCAGGTTGACGAGCTGGGTCACCAGCTCGGTGGCGCTGAGCGCTCGGCGGGTCTCTTTGGACCAGTCTTTCTTCGGAAATACGGATGGTGTTGCGGTCATGCTGCGGCTCCTGGTGCCGAATGGGAGATGCGCGCCAGACGCTCGGTGGCTGGCGGATGCGAATAATAGAACTTCACGTACACCGGATCGGGCGTGAGAGTGGAGGCATTGTCTTCGTGCAGCTTGAGCAGCGCCGAAGCCAGATCCGCACCTTGCGTTTGGGCGACGGCATAGGCATCGGCTTCAAACTCGTGCTTGCGCGACATCTGCGCAAAGAGCGGGGAAAGAAATACGGTGAAGACTGGTACGGCGAGCATGAACAGCAGCAGGGCCAGCGCGTCGTTGGGCGCGGAACCGGCGACGCCGGGAATGCTGAAATTCGGCATCACGCCAAGGCCGGTATAGAACCAGCCCTTGGTGGCCAGCCAGCCCAGCAGGGCGAACCCGAGCAGGCTGATGGCAAACATGCCGATGATGCGGCGCACGATGTGTTTGTGCTTGAAATGACCCAGCTCGTGCGCGAGCACGGCTTCCACTTCTTCGGGAGTGAGTTGCTTGAGCAGCGTGTCATAGAACACCACGCGCTTGCCCGCGCCAAAGCCCGTGAAATAGGCGTTGGCGTGCGCACTGCGGCGGCTGCCGTCCATCACGAACAGGCCCTTGGATGCGAAGCCGCAGCGCTGCATCAACGCCGTCACGCGCGCGGCCAGCGAGGCGTCATCCAGCGGTTTGAATTTATTGAAGATGGGTGCGATGAACAGGGGGTAGACCACCATCAGCAGCAGGTTGAAACCCATCCACGTGCACCACGCCCACAGCCACCACAGGCTGCCGGTGGCACCCATCAGCCACAGAATCAATGCGGCCAGCGGCAGGCCGATGGCGACGCCCACGAGCGTCGATTTGAGCAGGTCGCTGAGCCAGAGCTTGAGCGTCATCTGGTTGAAGCCAAAGCGCTGCTCGATGACAAAGGTCTGGTAGAGCGAGGAGGGCAGATCGATGAGACCGCTGATCAGCGCAAAGCTGGCGAGCAAGGCGATTTGTTGCCACATGCCGCCGCCCATCTGGTCCAGCAAAAAGTGATTGAGCGCGTCGAGCCCGCCGAGCAGCGTCCAGCCCAGCACGACCACGGCATGCAGAGCCATTTCGATGATGCCGAAGCGCGATTTGACGAGGGTGTAATCGGCGGCGCGCTGATGGGCCGACAGGGGAATGCGCTGCGCAAAATCCGCCGGCACCTGATCGCGATGGCGTGCGACATGGCGGATTTGGCGCGTGGCCAACCAAAGGCGCAGAAGCATTCCCGCGAGCAGGAAAAACGCGAAGATCGAGGTCCAGAGCAGGGAAGTTGACACTTTTCGGTAGATGAAAAATCAGGGTTCGGAGCGCAAGTGTAGGTGATCGGCGACAATCCACCCCATGTCTGACACTGCTACCCCGACTGTTCCCGAGCTCAAAAAATCCGACCAAAACCTGGTCTGGCTCGATTGCGAAATGACCGGCTTGAACCCGGAAACCGACCGACTGCTGGAAATCGCCATCGTTGTCACAGGCCCGAATCTCGAGCCCCGCATCGAAGGCCCGGTCCTTGTGATCCACCAATCCGATGCGCTGCTCGACGGCATGGATGCCTGGAACAAGGGCACGCATGGCCGCAGCGGTCTGATCGACAAGGTCAAGGCCTCGACCATCACCGAAGCCGATGCCGAGGCCCAACTGCTCGAATTCATCAAGCGCTACGTCCCCAAGATGGGCTCGCCGATGTGCGGCAACACCATTGGGCAAGATCGCCGCTTCCTGGTGAAATACATGCCCAAGCTCGAGGCGTATTTCCACTACCGCAATCTCGATGTGAGCACCTTGAAGGAACTGGCCAAGCGCTGGAAGCCCGAGGCATTCAGCTCGTTCAAGAAAGCGCAGAAGCACACGGCGCTGGCCGATGTGATCGAGTCGATCGACGAGCTCGCCCACTACCGGACCACGTTCCTGGCCTTGTAATGTAATGACCGGGCCCTGCACTGGGCCCTGCAGGAGCCACCTGTCGGCTGGTCTGGCGCGTGGCTGTTCGTTCGCTCAGAGGGGCTGTTGCACTTTGTATTCACTTTATTGGTGCTAAAGCCGCAAACGGATTCGAGCCACTTGCGGAAAACCCTGATGCGTGCCATAATTGCGGTCTTGCATGAATTTGGCGCGTAATTGATACCGCGGTAGTGATCAGCGACCGGTCTGTAGTGACCAGCAATCAAAACCGGCAATAGCGAATAGCGCATCTGCTTCGTGCACTTTGTACATCTCCCTTTCACTCCGGGTTCACGGCGTACGGAATGGCAGTCCAGTTCAATCTGGGACAGTCAACGAATTCGCCACTGATAAACACCCACCCGCCCAGCATTTCTTCGCTGGCGCAGGCTTTGTTGAATGGTTGATGTGTTTTTAACCATTTGAAATGAAGCCTCCGCAGGTTGCGCCTGCGGTTGCATAAAACATGACTGACTCTTTGCATTCGCAGGGCGATTTCGCGCCTGCTCATTCCGCTTTGCCTGAAGAAATCCTCGCAGCTGAATTTGATACCTCTTCTACGTCCGTAGAAGACGAACTGACCGTTGACGCTGCAGCAGATGATGCTGCTGCTGTTGAAGCAGTGGTCGACACCGGTCCTAACGCTTTTGCCGAACTGGGTCTTGCACCCGAGCTGGTCCAGGCCGTTACCGATCTGGGTTACACCAAGCCTACATCCGTACAGGAACAAACCATTCCTTACGCCATGGAAGCTGCTGGCGATTCCAATCGCTTCATCGACCTGATGGTTTCCAGCCAAACAGGTAGCGGCAAGACCGCTGCCTTCCTGTTGCCCGTGCTGCACACGCTGCTCAAGCAACAAGACGAAAAGTTTGCTGAAGAACGTGCTGACTACGATCGTCAGTGCGCTGAAGCTGCCGCCAATGGCGAACCAGCTCCCAAGCGCAACCGTCGCAAGGACCCTACCAACCCACGCAATTTCAAGGCTGCTGTTCCAGGCGCCCTGATTCTGTGCCCAACCCGCGAACTGGCTCAGCAAGTTGCACACGACGCCATCGACCTGGTGCGTCATTGCAAGGGTCTGCGCGTTGCCAACGTGGTGGGCGGTATGCCTTACCAACTCCAGATCGCCAAGCTGCAAAATGCGGATCTGGTAGTGGCAACTCCTGGCCGTCTGCTCGACCTGCAACGCTCCATGCAGATCAAGCTCGACCAAGTCCAATTCCTGGTGGTTGACGAAGCCGACCGTATGTTGGATCTGGGCTTCTCGGACGATCTCGCCGAGATCAACCAGATGACCAGCCAGCGTCGTCAGACCATGATGTTCAGCGCTACTTTCGCGCCGCGCATTCAGCAACTCGCCATGCGCGTGATGCACGATAACGGCTCTTCCGTGAAGAAGATCCAGATCGACTCGCCGCAAGAAGCTCACGCCAACATCAAGCAAGTGCTGTTCTGGGCCGACAACGCTCAACACAAGCGCAAGCTGCTGGATCACTGGCTGCGCGACACAACGATCAACCAGGCAGTGGTTTTCGCCAGCACGCAAATTGAATGCGATGGCTTGGCCACCGACCTGCAGCAAGATGGTTTCTCCGCCGTTGCTCTGCACGGTGCTTTGAGCCAAGGCCTGCGTAACCGCCGATTGACGGCGCTGCGCAACGGTCAAGTGCAAATTTTGGTGGCTACCGACGTAGCTGCACGCGGCATTGACGTGCCCACAATCACGCACGTGTTCAACTTTGGTCTGCCCATGAAGGCCGAAGACTATACGCACCGTATCGGTCGTACCGGTCGTGCTGGTCGCCAAGGTCTGGCTGTGACGTTTGCGGAGTTCCGCGATCGTCGCCGTATTTTCGACATCGAAGCCTACACACGTCAGCGCTTCAACCCTGAAGTCGTTCCAGGCATGGAACCACAGCAGCGCGCTCCACAACCCGAATTCGGTGGTCGTGGTGGTCGCAATGGTGGCGGCGGCGGTGCTGGCGGCAAGCGCTTCGGCGGCGGCGGTGGCGGTGGTCGTTCCTCCGGTTTCGGCGGCGGTCAGCGTGATTCGTCCGGCTTCGGCAAGAAGCCAGGCTTCGGCGGTTTCGGCGGCCGTGATGGCGGCGGCGAGCGTTCCTTCGGTGGCGATCGTGGCGGCGAGCAGCGCTCGTTCGGCGGTGGCGGTGATCGTCGTGAAGGCGGCGGTTTCGGCGGCCGTGACGGTGGCGGCTTCGGCGGCAACCGTGAGCGTTCTTTCGGTGGCGATCGCGGCGGTGAGCAGCGTTCGTTCGGCGGCGGTGATCGTCGCGAAGGTGGCGGCTTTGGCGGTGGCGATCGTCGCGAAGGCGGCGGTTTCGGCGGCCGTGACGGTGGCAACTCGCGTGGCGGCTTCGGCGGCGGCGCTCCACGTGGTGACCAGCCACGTTCGTTCGGTGGCGGCGGTGAGCAGCGTTCGTTTGGCGGCGGTGGTGCACCACGCCGTGACGGCGAAAGCTTCGGCGCTCGCAAGCCAGGCGGCTTCGGTGGTGATGCAGGTGGCCGCAAGCCAGCCGGCGCACATGCCAAGGCCGGCGGCGGTGCCAAGCCCTACGCACCACGCGCCCCACGTCCAGCACGTTAAGCGCAACTGAGTCTTCTGACTCATGAAATTGACCGGATACAGTTTGACTGTTCCGGTCTTTTTTTTTGTCCTTTTTGGTGGGCTTGAACGTATCCTCTGACGGACTTGGGGGTGGTGCTTTGGTTGGCAGTCTTCGTTTTGGGATGACGATATAGGGCCCTATGCGTTGTTGCGATGCC
>CALMCS010000350.1 GCA_937862875.1 uncultured Comamonadaceae bacterium | reverse complement strand
CATTCCGAAGAAGGCTCGCGGGCCCTTCTTCGGAATCGTGGGAGGCTCCCCCCTGTGGATAACTTTCGGTGGCTCCGATGCCCTGGCGCGCCAGGCGCTCGGCAAGCACCTGCAGCCGCGACGGCAAGGTGCGGCCGGACAGCAGCGGGTCGTCCGCGATCTCCTTCAAGGTGTTCAGGCCCACGACCTGCACGGCCTTGGCCGAGTGGCCGAGGGCCTGGCTGACCAACTCCAGGTAGTCGGCGTCCAACTGCATCGCCTCGAACGGGGTCAGGGGCTCGTCATGCAGCACGTAGAGGTTGCCGAGGATGCGGCCGGTCTTGGGGTCGCGTCGCCGGCGCACCAGGCTCAGCCAGCGCGTCAGGCGCAGCAGCGTCAGCGCCCGTGCCACGGTTTCATGCGAAGCCGATCCTGCGCAGGGCATCGACGCCAGCCAGGGGCGTAGCTGCTCATAGGTGGGGAACGCGGTCACCCCGTCCTGGTTGAGCATCAGCCGGAACACCTGCCAGGCATTGCGTTCCAGCGGCGTCAGCCGACGATCGAGGAACAGTCGCCTGGGCACGCTCTCGTGCCGGTTGCCGCTGAAGAGGAAGCCGTCGCTGGGTGCGGTCGCGGGTGCGCTGGAACGGGGCGCGAGTTCCTTCAGGGCGCCCGCGAACAGATCGGCGAGGGCGACGGGGCCTTGGCGCGGTGCGCGTGGTGCGGGGTCGTCCACGGCCATCGCTTAACCCAGTCCCTGATCGACCCAGTTCTTGATCGCGGCCCAGACCACCGACAGCGGCAGTGACATGCCTTCGGCCAGGTCCATTGCCGCATCGAGAATCGAGGTCTCATCCTCCAGATCGACGTTTCTGCTGCTGGTCACGGCCTTCCATTGCCGCCACAGTTCCGTATCTTGGGTCTCGTCCAAGACAGGGTGGCGCCCCTTGCGCTTAGGCAGGCCGAGGATCTCGCGCCGCAGCGCAACTTCCTGGTGGGTGAGGCCGTAAAAGCGGCTCACCATTTCCGTGCTGGCACCCAGGCGCAACATGCGATCGACCGTGGCGATCTCCTTCTCCACGTCCTGCGCCTGTTTGAGCAGCCGCCGGAGCACTTCGCGATTGACCGTCACCGAACACCACGACACATTGGCGTTGGCCAGCACGCTGATCAGCGCAGGGTGCTTGAGCGCGTCCAGTTCTTCCTCTCCGAACCCCATCAGCTTGCAGCGCCGCAGTTGCCCATTGCGCAGGTCATACAGCGCCTGGGCAATGACGGCCTGGTTGAGGGGGTGCGGTGCAGACATGCTGGACTCCCTCGCTCAGGTCCCGGAAGCCGTGGTGCTGGCTTCCAAATCCAGCAGGCGCCGAGCCAGACGCAGCAGCCGAAAGAGCTTGACCACTGCGGTGTCGCTCAAGCACGTGGCGTCGTGGCTTTGACCCTGGCCGTGCAGCAGTGCCGGCAGATCAAGGGCGAGTTGCCCGTTGTCCAGGCCAAGCTCGGCGAGGCTCTGGCCCGCAAGGCACGCCAGCAGCGCCAGCACGGCGCGGCCCGCCGGTGATGGGGCCTGGCCACGGCATGCGAAGCCGATGCCATCGGGACGGTCATCGATGCACCCGTCCAGGTCCGCTTCGGCCGCGATCTCGCGCGCGAACTGAGCAATGTGAATGCGCAGCCGGTCCGGTGTGTCCAAGCCGGGATCGATGTACCAGACGTCCGAGATGGGATAGAGGCCACCGGCCTGCACCGGGATGGACTGCAGCACGTTGGCCGAGAAATCGGGCGGGAGCGCATCCCCCAACTGGTCGGCGACCATGCGCTGGATGGATTGGAGTCGCTCCGTCGTCGGTGCCGGCGAGACGATGTGCCCCTGCAGCAGATCGCCCGACGCTGCCACTGGGTTGCCCGAAGACGCCTCGCCAGCCGCGTTGTCCTGGCGTGGGGGCACGGCGCCTGGCCGTCCCACAGGGGATGCCACGGTCGGCGCGGGCGTTGACGCATCACGTGGCGGCCGCGCCAGGGGCACGGGATCGGGCAAGGTCGGTTGTGCCGGGGACGGCGTCGGGTCGCTGACCAATGCACGGTGACGGCTTTCCGATTCGGTCAGGTCCAGCGCCAGCACGTCGTAGTCGATGCCCAGCAACTCGGACATCTGGCCGATCAGCTCGTCCTGCACGCGCTGCGGCGAGAACTCGTCGGCCTGCGTGTCGAACTGCGACAGCACTTCCTGAAAGAACCCCTCGAAGTCCAAAGGAAGCGACTTGGCTTTGGCGTACTGCTCCCAGGTGCGCTCGCAGGCCTTGCGCATGACCGACAGCCGCTCGACCTGGTGGCGGCCGAGCCCTCCATAGAGCACGGTCGGGATCGCGGGCAGCAGGTAGCGCACCGCATCGGCCATGCGGCTGATGTGTGACTGCTGCACGGGGTAGCCATCGGCGCCCAGACGGCGGGCCAGTTCGGACTGGCTTAGCGTGGCGCCGCTTTCCGCTTCATAGAACTCGCGAGCTTTCTCGACGCCCAAGGCGCGTTCGATGAACGTGAGGCCGCCGCGCAACTCGTTCTCCGCAAGGTGGCCGGTCAACGCGACGATTTCGCCCCGCGCGGGCCAGGGCCGAAACAGGCACGATATGCGGAAGAAGCGCTCGTCCCGCGTTTCCGACCAGAGTTCACGCAGGATCGCCAGGCGCGTGTTGCCGCCGTTGCGGATGATGTAGTGATCTTCGCCTGGTCGGCGGGTGATGGCCGGCGCCGCATCCAGGCCCCGTTCGCGAATGGATGCCTTGATCTCCTCGTAGGCGGGATTGCGCTTCTTGCGCGGGTCGTGGTCGTAAGGGCGCAACTGGTCCAGCGTCACGACCATCGGCGTGTCGGCGATCGGATCGCTCAAGGCCGTGGCCGATGGACCGCTGCGCTCGAACCCGGCGGCAAGCAGCTTGCCGGCCATGTCCTGGGAGGTCATCTCAGCCATGGCCGCATCCCTTCGTGCTGGCGGCCTGGGCCAAGCGAGCCTCGCGCTCGGCACGGCGGATCTGCGCGCGGGCATTGAGGGCCGCCCGGTGGTCGCTCGCGGTCGAGCTGGTATAGATCGCAGCGCAACCGGCTTTGGTGAACTTAAGGTGCCCGCTCGGTGTGCGCTTGACGTGCCAACCTTCGCCGATCGCGAATTCGATCAGGGCGCGCAGCCGCTTGTGGCCGCGCGCCAGTTCATGTGCGTTCGCCATGGGGCCTCCCCATCTCAGAGGGGCGCTGCGGGCGGCCGGACACGCGGGCCAGTTGCTCCTGCCATTGCGGGAACAATTCGCCGGCAAGGGCGCGCATGGTGTCGAGCGCGGCGGGCGCGACTCTGCCCAGCGGCTGTCGGTATTCGACCCGATGCACAGGCAGGCCACGGGTCGCAGCGCGTGGATAGGCTTCGATGGCCGGCACGTCGGTGTCGAGCACGCGGATGCCGGCGTGGTCCTGGAACAGGTCGCGCAGGGCCTGCTGGATCAGCCGCGCGTTGGCGGACACGGGGTGGACGCGGTTGATCAGCAGATGCAACGGCGGCGGTTCGATGCCGAGGTGGCGATACGGCGCGATGTCTTCCAGCAACTGCATGGTGCCGCGTCGCAGTTCGCGGGCTGCGAGGATTTCCGGGGTCACGGGCGACAGCGCAAGATCGGAGGCGAGCACCGCCATCTCCAGCAGCACGCTGCGCGCCCCCTGGGTGTCGATCAGCAGCAGGTCGTAGAGGGGTGCCAGCACCGGCAACAGGTGGCGCAGCCGCAAGCGCCCGTCTGGCGCATGCAGCAGCAAGGTGTTCAGTTCGCCCCGGTGATCGTTGGAGACCACCAGGTCCAGCCCCGCGATGATCGTGCGGGACACGAGCCGGCCGAGGTCGCGCTCGTTGAAGGCCAGCAGCTCGTAGATGCCGCCGGGCGCGCGGTGGGCCAGCTCGTAGTAGGAGGACAGCGTGGGCTGCACGTCGAGGTCGAGCAGCAGCACGCGTAGGCCCGCATCGGAAACGAGTCCGCCGAGGTTGGCGGCGGTGGTGGTCTTGCCGACGCCGCCCTTGGTCGAGATGATGGATACAACCTGCATGGCGCTCTCCGTCTGGGAATGGGAAGTCCAAGGGAGAGCGGATCAGGTCCGGTTGTTGAGGCGTTCGGCGATCCACTGGTCGATTTCGATCGAATCCCAGCCGACGGCGCGAATGCCGAGGCGCAGCGCCTGGGGGAACTGGCGCTTCTTCATCAGGCTGTAGATGTGGGCGCGCTTGAAGCCCGACTTGGCTTCGACTTCATCGAGCCGCAAGATGCGGCGCTCGTTCGGTGGCAGGACAGGTGCTTGCGACATGTCGGTCACTCCTGAACGCTCGGTGGCGTTTGTTGGCGTGACCTCTATTCAATAGAC
>CALMCS010000349.1 GCA_937862875.1 uncultured Comamonadaceae bacterium | reverse complement strand
GGGTGCCGGCCTGGCCGCCCTGGGTGTGGAAAAAGGCAGTGTGGTGTCCTGCCAGTTGCCCAACGGCTGGCAGATGACAGCCTTGTTCCTGGCCTGTGCCCGTATCGGCGCGGTGTTCAACCCGCTGATGCCGATCTTTCGGGAACGCGAACTGCGCTTCATGCTCGGCCACGCCCGCAGTCATCTTCTGGTCGTGCCCAAACACTTCCGGGGTTTCGATTACGCCAGCATGGCCGAAGGCCTGCACACCGACCTGCCGGAACTGCGCCATGTTTTGGTGATAGGGGGTGACGGTCACAACAGCTTTGAACAGCAACTGCTCGAGCGGGAATGGGAAAAGGACTGCGATACCCAGGCGCTGTTCGCAGAACGACGCCCCCAGGCCGACGATATTCTCCAGCTGCTCTTCACTTCCGGCACCACGGGTGAACCCAAAGGGGTGCTGCACACCTCCAGGACCCTGCTGAGCAATATCATTCCTTATGCCGAGCGCCTGGGGCTTGGCCACGAAGACATCATCTTCATGGCCTCGCCCATGGCTCACCAGACCGGTTTTCTCTACGGCCTGATGATGCCCATCTACCTCGGCGCGGCAGCGGTACTGCAAGACGTCTGGGATGCGCGCACCGCCATAAGGATCGCCGCCGCCGAGCGCCCTACTTTCACGATGGCCTCAACACCGTTTCTCGCCGATTTGATCGAGCTCGCACCGGACAATGGTGACGCGCTCACGAGCCTGCGTTTTTTTGTCTCGGCCGGCGCGCCCATTCCGGAAAGCCTGGTGGAAAAGGCTGGCCACAGCATCAACGCGAAAATCATCTCGGCCTGGGGCATGACCGAAACCGGCGCTTCCACCATGACGCGTCCGCAGGACGATCCCGAGCGGGCCATCTACAGCGACGGCGTGGTGCTACCGCTCATGGATGTGCGGGTGGTCGATGATGCCGGGCTTGCGCTGCCCGCCGGCAGCGAAGGCCATCTTCAGGTCCGCGGCGCGAGCCTGTTCGTGGGCTACCTCAAGCGCCCCGATCTCTACGGCGTTGACGCCCAGGGCTGGTTCTCCACCGGAGACCTGGCCCGTATGGATGCCCAGGGCTACATCCGCATCACCGGACGAACAAAGGATGTCGTCATCCGCGGCGGCGAAAACATTCCGGTGGTTGAGGTGGAAAACCTGCTCTACAAGCACCCGGCCATTTCGGCGGCAGCCCTGGTGGGCTGCCCCGACGAGCGACTCGGTGAGCGTGTCTGCGCTTACGTCACGTTGCATGACGGCTATACGGAGCTGAGCCTCGATGACGCGGTGACCTTTCTGCTCGAACACAGCTTGTCGCGCAACTATTTGCCCGAGTACCTGGAGGTGCTGCCTGCCCTGCCCCGCACGCCCTCCGGGAAGATCCAGAAATTCAAGCTGCACGAGCGGGCCGCGAACATTCGCATCGACCCGGCCAAGCGCCGCTGATCAACACACTCGATACACGCAACTCAACTGACTTGGAGAATGCCCCATGAAAGGCCTTAGTGGAAAAACCGTGATCATCACTGGCGGGGGCGGCGGCATCGGCCGCGCGGTGTGCCAGCGCTTTGCCGCCGAAGGCAGCCGGGTGGCGGTGCTGGATCGCGACAGCGCTGCGGCGCAGACCACCGTCGACCTGATCCGCGAAGCCGGTGGAAAAGCGGTCGCCTATGCCGCCGACATCGCCGACTACGACGCCATCACCCAGACCGTGGCGGCCATCGAAAAAGACTTGGGTGTGCCGACCGTACTGGTCAACAACGCCGGGTTCGACCGCTTCATGCCGTTCCTCAAGACCGAACCAAAGCTCTGGGAGCAGCTGATTTCGATCAACCTGACCGGCGCCCTGAACATGCACCACGTGGTGCTGCCGAAAATGCTCGAGGCCGGTGGCGGCAAAGTCATCAACATCGCTTCCGATGCCGCCCGCGTCGGCTCCTCGGGCGAGGCCGTGTACGCGGCCTGCAAGGCGGGCCTGGTGGGCTTGAGTAAAACCCTGGCGCGGGAACTGGCGACCAAGAACATCAACGTCAACGTGGTCTGCCCCGGCCCGACCGACACCGCGCTGCTCAAAAGCGTGGCCGAAACCTCCAGCAATCCGGAAAAGCTCCTGGAAGCCTTCAAGAATGCCGTGCCGATGCGCCGACTCGGCCAACCGGAAGACTATCCGGGAATCATCGCCCTGCTCGCCAGCGACGATGCCAATTTCATCACCGGTCAAGTCATCAGCGTGTCCGGCGGCCTGACGATGGCTGGCTAAGCCAGACGACACTCATAGGGGAGAGCATGCAATGAACTACGAAGACATCCTGTACCAGGAACTCAACGGTGTCGCGACCATCACCATCAACCGCCCCGAGCGCTACAACGCA
>CALMCS010000348.1 GCA_937862875.1 uncultured Comamonadaceae bacterium | reverse complement strand
GTGGCGATGCAGGTGGTGGGCATCGGCTTCATCATCGGCATCCTGCAGGACTCTGCCGAGACCGCGCTCAACTCGTCCACCGACGTGATCTTCACCGCTGCGGCGAGCATGGCCGAAGATCGCCGTCAGTCGGCCTGATCAATCAGTCAGTTCGTTAATCAGTCAATCAATCGCGGCAACGCGGCCGGCCTCGATGGAGATGCGCCGGTCGCAGCGCGCCGCAATCGCGCGGTCATGCGTGACCAGCACCAGTGTCGTTCCCTGCTCGCGGTTCAGCTCGAACATCAATTGCATGATGGTCTCGCCGGTCGCGAAATCCAGGCTGCCGGTGGGCTCGTCGGCCAGCAGAACCGCCGGGCGCACCACGAACGCCCGCGCCAGCGCCACGCGCTGCTGCTCGCCACCCGACAACACCTTGGGATAGTGGTTGAGGCGTTGGCCCAGCCCCACGCGGGTCAGCATCTCCTGCGCCATCGCCCGCGCATTGCGGTCGCCCACCAGTTCGAGCGGCAGCATCACGTTCTCGAGCGCCGTGAGATTGCCCATGAGCTGAAAGCTCTGGAACACAAAACCCATCTTCTGCCCACGCACCGCCGCCCGGTCGTCTTCGTTCAAGGCGAAAAGATCCTGACCGGCCAGGCGCACCGTGCCGCGGCTCGGCGTATCCAGGCCCGCGATGATCGACAGCAGCGTGCTTTTGCCCGAACCCGACGCGCCCACAATGGCCACAGTTTCCTTGGGCTGGAGCCGGAAATCGATATCGCGCAGAATATCCAGTGACCCCGTCGAATCCTCCACGGATTTGTGAACGTGATCGACCGCGATGATGGGTTCGACTTCGGCAGGAACGCTGGTGGAACGGGAATCGGACATGAACAACTCTCAGCTTTGCAAAAGAATAGGTTAAGCGATGAATCGTCGAGACTGTATCGCGAGCGCTTTGCTTGCATGTGCTGCGTGGGCTTGCAGCGGCGTCGCCATGGCCCAACCGGCCGCCGGCAAACCGGCCACCATTCTGGTGGTGGGCGACTCCATCAGTGCGGAATATGGCCTCGCGCGCGGCACCGGCTGGGTCGCGCTGCTGCAAAAGCAGATCGCCGATGGCAAGATCAACGCCAAGGTGGTCAATGCCAGCGTGAGCGGTGACACTACTTCGGGTGGCCGCTCCCGCCTGCCCGCTCTGCTCAAGCAGAACCAGCCGACGCACGTGATTCTGGAACTGGGCGCCAACGACGCCCTGCGCGGGCTGCCGCTCAAGAACACCGAGGACAACCTGAGCTGGATGATCGAACAATCCCAGCAAGCCGGTGCGAAGGTGCTGCTGCTGGGCATGCAGGTGCCGCCCAACTACGGTGCCAAGTACACGGGTGAGTTTGCCGAGATGTTCACCACGGTCGCCAAGAAGTACAAGACCGCGCTGGTGCCGTTTTTGCTCAAGGGCGTCGCGGACGACCCCGACCCGACCCGATTGTTTCAGGCGGACCGGAATCACCCCAACGCGCAGGCCCAGCCGATCTTGCTGGGCAATGTCTGGCAAGCGCTCAAGCCCCTGCTTGCGCGCTGAGCCACACGAATGGACCGTTAAACGCCAAACGCCGTTTTCAGCGCCTGCGCCAGATCGGCCTGCAGGTCGCTGGCGGCCTCGAGGCCCACCGAGAAGCGCACCACGGTGCCGGGCTTCACGTCGCTGGACGGCAGGCTGCGCATGGTCGGCAGTTCGTAGGGAACCACCAGACTCATCGGGCCGCCCCAGCTGTAGCCGAGCTTGAAGTATTGGAGGCTGTCGCAGAAGCGATCGACCTGGTCCTGCGAGAACTTCGGGTCGATGATCACGCTGAACAGACCCGCCGCCGCACCCTGCGGATTGGCAGGCGTGCAGCACAGTGCCTGCCATGCTTCGTGACCGGGCGAACCGGCAAGTGCCGGGTGCAACACCTGCACTACTGGCGACTGCTGCCCCATCCAAAGGGCCAGCTCGCGCGCCACCTTGTCGTGCGCGAAGTAGCGCAGCGACATGCTGGGCAGCGAACGCAGAACCGCTTCCACATCGTTCACACCGACACCAAAGCCGATGCGCATGTGCGTGAGTTTCATGCGCAGATGCAGCGCCAGATCGCGCGTGGTGATGCTGCCCATGAGCACATCGCCGCCGCCGCTGGGGTATTTGGTGAGCGCGTGCACCGACACATCGGCGCCCAGACTGCCGCCGTCGCGCAGCAGATCAAATGGCGAGAACGCCAGCCCCGCACCCCAGGTGTTGTCGAGCGCACAGGTGATTTGGTGCTCGCGGCAGATGCGCACCATCTGCGGCAGATCGGGGAACTCGAGCGTGACCGATCCCGGCGCTTCGAGCCACACCAGTTGGGTCGCGGGCGAAATCTTGGCGGCCAGATCGGCAGGGTTCTGGGAGTCGTAGTAGCGATGCGTGATGCCGTACTGCTTCAGCTCCACTTCCGCGAGCGACTTGTTCGGGCCGTAGGCATTGTCGGGAATCAGCACTTCGTCGCCCTGCTTGAGCAGGGACAGCGCCACGGTGGCAATGGCCGCCAGACCGCTCGGCACCAACAGGCACTGCAGAGCGCCTTCCAGCGTCGCAATGCGCTCTTCGAGCAGATAGGTGGTGGGCGTGCCGTGCAGGCCGTAGGTGTAGCTGGTCTTGTCCTTCCACTCGCGCTCGCGCATGGCGGCCACGTTCGGGCAGATCACCGTCGACGCCTTGTGCACCGCAGGCTGCGGAGCCAGAAACCCCGCCGGGGCAGCGTACTCGTGATGGATCAGGTCAGTGACGATATCTCGTGGGGGGTTCGCTTGTGTCATCCCCCGATGTTAGCGCCCACGCGCCCTGTCCAACAGCATCTGAAGCAAAGCAACGCAATCACCCACGGAATTCCGAATCATCCCAGCAAGCCCTTGATCCGTCCCCACAGCGATTTGCCGGCCTGCGCCGCGCCCGGATTCAGGAGTTTGCGCAACGCGGGCAGGTCCTCATGCGCAGAAGCGCTCAGGCCGTCCAGTTCCGCCAAACGGCGCTGCGCCTCAGGCAGATTGCCAACCGCGTGCTGCAGCGTCACGAGGGCGGAGAGCATGTCCGCACGCTCGCGCCACCACGGGCGGTTGTCACCATCGAAATCCACGAAGCGCTCGGCCATGGCGATCGCCTCCATCGCATTGCCGGACTCGCTCTCCACCGTCGCCATCCAGTACCAGACGCCTGGAAGCCACGGGTTGAGCGCTCCGGCCTGCTCCAGATCGCTGCGCACGGACGAATTCAGGTCCTGATCCTGAAGGCTGTAGGCCTGAGCGCGGAACAGGTAGGCGAGCGCAAGCGCCGGATCGGGCGCGGTCTTGGGATCCCATTTCCGCTCGCCGCCCCTCGGGCGCGGCTGCGGCTCGAGCGCTTGAATGACGCGCGTCAGCCAGGCGATGCCCTCTGGCAGGTCCAGTATTTCACGCACCAGCAGCATGCCGTAGTCAAGCATCGCGTCGATCGCTTCCGGATCCCCCTCGATGCGCTGGGCCAGCACGACCTCGAACTCCTTGCGTGCTTGCGGCAGCCAGTCCTGACCGACAACGCTAGATTGGTAGAACCAACTGCGATAACGCAGATAGGCCAGCGAGTAACGCGCCTCGAACCAGTACCGCGTGCCCTCCGGTGTGTCTTTGAGTGGTGCCAGCACATGCAGTGCCTGTTCGGCGAGCGCCAAACCTTCCGCACGAGCCTCCTCGCTTGCGTGGTCACGGCGATTGCGCAGCATGCAGGTGATCACACGTGGATCCTGTGATGCCCGCTTGTGCAGAATTTTCAACGACCGCCATTGGTCGTTGATGGCCTGATTGTGTTCGCGCTTGAGGTAACTCCATTCGAGCGGCAAATGGTGCTCATCCGAGTTCATGAAGCGCGCCTGCTTGCGCATGTAGCCCCATTGCTGATTGAAGACGCGCAGTTTTTCAAACCACACATCCGGCGTATCCGAGTAGCCCGCAGCCGCCAGCATCAACGATTGAAAGCGACATTGCTGCGCCGTATCGAGGTAGTTGCCGTAGTCTTGCAAAAACCGCCCCACGTGCTCGCTGCAACGGCGCGCGGCGGCGGCATCGTCCGTGAGGGTCGCCTCGTACAGAGCGTTCTGCGCGTTCTCCATGAACGGCGAGGTGAGCAAACCGCGCTCATGGACCTGGCATGCCCGGTCGTGCAAGTTCAGCTTGCCGAGCGCAATCCCCAGGTTGTTGCACAGCATGGCGAAGAAATGCGCGTCGACGGCGTAGCCGTTGCGCTCACCGTTTTCAAACGCGGCATAGCGATCAAAGCCGTGCTGCAAAATGGCGGCCGCCAAAGCCCACCAGGGGCGCGCCTGCTCACGGCTCATGGCCTTGAGCTCGGCATCCTCGGTGAGCAAGGTCACCACATGGGTTCCACCGTTGTAGAGCAATTCCGCATCGCGTTGGCCGGCAAGCTGCATGGGATCCGGCGTGGGCAGGCCCTTGCGCAGGCACAGCATCGCGTAGTTTGCAAAGGAGTATGGGCGCGGCGCAGCCCGCCAATTGACTTGTGACCACAACCGCAGCGCAAGGTCGTCGTCGCCCAACTCATGGGCCCCGAAGGCTCCGTGCAGGAGCAAATCGTCCTCCGCCATTCCAAGCCCACGGAGCTCGGCCACCATGCGCTTGTTGCCCTGCGGTTCTTCGGCTCCGTAGCGCGCGTCATACCGACCGTGCACTTCTCCGTTGAGCAGCTCCACGAACAGCGGACTTTCCCGCTCCACGGGCTCGATCATTGCAATGATTTCGTCGGCCGCGTCCTGCTCGCCATGCCGCTCCACCAGCGACGCGCAATGACCCGCCACCAAGCCCGCAAACGGCCAATTTCTGGCGGCGATGGCGATCCGCACCAAATCGGGCTGCTGCTCGAATTCCAGCGCATCGAATTCAAAGGCCTGCCGTGCGGACTCGCAGGCATCGCTCATCTGTCCCGATGCGTGTTGGGCCAGCGCCAGCCCATACCATGCCTGATTGAACGCCAGAGCCCGTTCGCGCACGTCGGGAAAGTCCTCGGGACGCAATCTGCCAACGGTGTCGTTCGCCTTTCGCAACGCAGTGACGGCGTCACCCTGCTGGATCAGGGCTTGAATCTGCTCAATCGAATTGGGG
>CALMCS010000347.1 GCA_937862875.1 uncultured Comamonadaceae bacterium | reverse complement strand
AAGCGTCTCCGCTATGGGCTTGATCTTGTAGACCTTGCGCGGATCCTTGGGGATGGCTTCTCGCAACCATTCCTGATCGGCTACCACTACAGGATCCTTGGACTGTTCAGCCACCTCATACACAGAGGCAGGCAAATAGCTCAGAAATCGCCGCGTTGCTTCGAAAGCCTCGGCCTCCGAACCCACCTCGTCATCCACCACACCATTGCGGGCATGAATCTGGCTTCCTCCCAGTTCGTTCTTGGTGAGATGTTGCCCAATCTTGGCCACCACAGGCGGCCCAGCAATGAATAGCTGCGAGGTGTCCTTCACCATCAATGAATAGTGACTACCCGACACCCGCGCCGCGCCTTGTCCCGCGACCGAGCCCAGGGCCAGGGAGACCACTGGTACCCGGCTCAAATTACGCGCCACATAAGGCCATATCTTCATTTTTGGCAACAGCGCGTGTCCCATCTTCTCGATGTTCTTGACCGATCCGCCGCCTCCTGTGCCATCCACCAGCCGCACCATCGGCACACGCAGGTCGAACGCCATTTGTTCGGCAAAAATCATCTTGTCGCCTACCGCACCGTCATTCGCACCACCGCGCACCGTGAAATCATCACCAATGACAACCACCGGCCGTTGATCGATCTGCGCTCGTCCCAACACCACATTCGATGGAACCAGGTGCGTCAACACGCCGTGTTCGTCGTACTCACCAGAACCTGCCAATCCGCCGACTTCGACAAACGACTCCTTATCCACCAATTGCTCGATACGCTCACGCACCGTGAGTTTTCCGTTGCGATGCTGGCGCTCTATTTTTTCCGGACCGCCCATCGCTTGACCAAGAACTCTTCGCTTCTCAAGCTCTGCTAGCTCTGCGCTCCAGTTCATTGCTGTGGCGCCCGCTATTGTTGTTTGGGGTGATTGCATTTTCTGTCTACTTTCTCAAGGTTGGAGCGCAACGCAATGGGCTGCAAGCCGCAGTGGCACGCCAGTCCGTTGCTGCAACTGATCCAGGGTGAGTCCGTCCAGCAGACCTCGTACTTCAAGGCCCTCTGGCAACACATCGATCACGGCGAGATCGGTATAGATACGATCCACCACCCGCGAGCCGGTCAACGGATAGGTGCACTCCGGCACGATCTTGAATGAGCCATCTTTGTCTTGGTGCTGCATCATCACGAAGATCTTTCGCGCTCCCGCCACCAAGTCCATGGCGCCGCCCACCGCTGGAATCGAACCGGTCTGCCCGGTGTCCCAATTGGCGATATCACCGAACATGGACACTTGAAACGCTCCCAATACCGTGAGGTCGAGATGCCCTCCGCGCATCATGCAGAACGACACCACGTGATCAGTTATGGACGAGCCGGGCACCAGCATCACCGGCTCCTTGGTCGCGTTCATGAGATCGGGATCGGCCACTTCATCGTCTTCCAATCCGCGCATCCCCAGGATCCCGTTTTCGCTGTGAAGGATGACGCCACGCGCGGGGTCGAGATGATCTGCAACCAGCGTCGGCATGCCGATTCCAAGGTTGACATAGGCGTTGGGCTCTATGTCGCCAGCCACTAGCTTCGCCATACGTTCGCGAGACAACTTATGCATGTTCACGGCGCACCTCCACCACTCGCTGAACAAAAATTCCCGGCGTCATCACATGCTCTGGTGCAAGACTACCTACCGGCACCACTTCATCCACCTGCACCACGGTCAGCCGCGCGGCCATGCACATGACGGGGCCAAAATTGCGACTCGCATAGCGGAACATCAGATTGCCTTGAGCGTCAGCCTGCTGCGCGCATACCAAAGCCACGTCTCCAGAAAGGGGCTGCTCGAGCACGTAGCCACGGCCATTGAACTCGCGCGACTCCTTGCCTTCGGCCAGTTTGGTCCCATAAGAGGTAGGCGTATAGAACGGACCTACGCCCGCCCCGGCAGCGCGAAGGCGCTCTGCCAGCGTTCCCTGCGGTACGACCTCCAGCTCTATTTTTCCGGCGTGGTACCACTCGCCAAACGCCTCGGCATTCGGTTTCTTGGGATTGGAGGATCGGGCAAAAGAGCAGATCATCTTGCGCACTCGCCCAGCGCGAATCAACTCGCTCAAACCCGCCTCACCGTTTCCGGCGTTGTTGTTCACGACGGTAAGATCCTTGACACCTGTTTGGAGCAACGCCTGCAATAACTCCGTGGGAACACCCGAAGGACCAAACCCCCCGATCAGTACGGTCGCACCATCTTCAATGCCGGCAACCGCGGCTTCAAACGTTGGCATAAGCTTATTCAGCATCTTGTCTCCGTCAAACGATCTGCAAACTGGTGATTCATACGAATGCAAGGCCTTTCATGGCAACGTGATTCCGGCCTTTTCAACCACCTTCTGCCACTGTGCGACTTCCTTGTTGACGTAGCGTTGAAACGCCTCCGGCGTATCTCCCCCCATCTCCCCGCTCCACTCCGCAATCTGTTTCTTGACTTCGTCCTGCTTGAGGATGTCCGCCACCTCGGTTTGCAGCCACGTCACATGGTCAGAGGACGTGCGCGCCGGATAGAACAAGCCAAACCAGGCAACGACGTTGAAGCCATTCATTCCCGCCTCGGCCATCGTGGGAACATCAGGCAATGCCGCAACACGCTTGCTGCTGGTGACCGCCAACGCGCGCAACTTGCCCGCGAGAATGTGCGGCTGAGACACCGCCACGTTGTCAAACATCATCTGCACCTGGCCGCCCAACAAATCACTCACCGCGGGCGCGTTGCCCTTGTAGGGAACTGTGATCACGTCGATGCCGGTCTCCATGCGAAACAGTTCGGCCGTCATGTGCGTCGACTGCCCTACGCCAGAGTTCGCCAGGGCCAGAGTGCCGGGCTTGTCC
>CALMCS010000346.1 GCA_937862875.1 uncultured Comamonadaceae bacterium | reverse complement strand
TGCACGAGATCACCATTGCCGGCAACCTGAAAGACATGCTCAAGGGCATTGAAGCTGTGGGTGCCGACGCCTACAACTATGGCGCCAAGACGGTGGGATCGATCCTTGTCAACCGCATGAAGGTGGCGGGTAGCTAAGCCTCAGCCCTGCCACGCTCTTCACCACAAAAGCAGCCTTTGGGCTGCTTTTGTTTTGATAGCTACTAGCGCTTTATAGGCAAGCGCTGGAGCCGGATTTGGCTTGAAAGTCAAGCTGAACTCTCCATGGGCTACTGCGCTACCCCTGCGGTGCGCCTCGCATGCGCGTACTGTTCAGGGCAGGCGGTAGCCCTGGCCAGGGCATCCACCGCGCCAAGCGCCCCATGCTGCGCACCGGTGTGCGCTGCGCCAGCAACCCAACCGGCCACTCTCAGGCTATGACGGCAACGGATTTCACCTGAACCCAGATGGCCAAGCCCGGTTCGATCTGCAGTCCCTCAACGGACTTCCAGGTCACGCGCGAAATCAAGGACTGTCCGTCGCAACGAACGCGCACCAGCGCTTGCGCAGGATGGCTGTCTGCCATGACGGCGTCGACCACGCCGGGGAGATGGTTCTGGATGCTGCTGCGCATCGGCTCATCAAGCGTCAGGCTGACATCCCGCGCCAGCACACGTAACCGAACGCGGCTGCCGCAGGGCTGTCCGCTGTCGCGGACGAGAATGCAATGGTCCTTGAGTTGAACGCGGGCGAGATGCCAGCGCGCATCGCGCTCGACGACCGTCCCTTGAATCACGGTCGCTGCCTCTTCTCCCGCCAGTGCGGGCAAGTCACCCCGCGCCAGGACCTCGCCAACGGGGCCGACGGCAGCTGCCTGCCCCTTTTCGAGTACCACCACTTCGTCTGCCAACCGGCTCAGCTCGTCCATCGAATGCGTGACGTAGAGCATAGGTATCGCGAGTTGGTCACGCAAGCGTTCAATCCACGGCATGATTTCGTGCCGGCGTGGAAGATCGAGCGAAGCGAGTGGTTCATCAAGCAGGAGCAATTTCGGCCGGGTGGCCAGAGCGCGGGCGATGGCCACCCGTTGCCGCTCACCGCCGGAAAGATCCTGCGGGCGGCGTTTGAGCAGGGAGCCAATTCCCAGCAGTTCGATGGCCTCGTCCAGGGTGTTGCGATCTGCCGACTTTTCGGTGCGACGCAACCCGTATTCGAGGTTGCGTTGCACATCCAGATGCTCGAACAGGCTGGCTTCCTGGAATACGTAACCCAGCGGACGACGCCAGGTCGGCACGAAAATGCCCCGTGAATCGTCCTGCCAATCGGAATCACCGATGCGAACATGGCCGCAAGCGGTGCGCTCGAGTCCTGCCACACAACGAAGGATGGTCGTCTTGCCCGACCCCGAAGCACCGAAAAGCACCGTGATGCCTCTTGCGGGGAGTTGAAGATCGACATCAAGGTCGAACTGCGCGCGCGACAGTCTCAAGCGAATCCGGTTGGTGTTCGTCATCAGCGCATCACGCTTGCGCCATTGCGCTTGAGCAGCGACAGGCACAGCAGGACCACGAAGGAAAAGGCCAGCATGCCGCCCGCCAGCCAGTGGGCCTGAACGTACTCCATTGCTTCGACGTGGCCGTAGATCTGGGTGGACACGACGCGGGTCTTGCCCGGGATGTTGCCACCGATCATCAGCACCACGCCGAACTCCCCCACCGTATGTGCAAAGCTGAGGATGGCGGCGGTGAGCAGACCGGGGCGTGCCAGCGGCAGCGCGATGCTGAAGAATGCGTCGAGCGGCCCCGCGCGCAGCGTCGCGGCAACTTCGAGTGGCCGCTTCCCGATGGATTCGAAGGCGTGCTGGATCGGCTGCACGGCGAACGGCAGCGAGAACGCGATCGAACCGATCAATAGGCCGGTGAAGGTGAAGGACAGCGTGCCCCAGCCCAGTGCCAGGGTGAGTTGCCCGAGCGGCCCCTGTGGCCCCATCAACACCAGCAGGTAGAAGCCCAGCACCGACGGCGGCAAGACCAAGGGCAAGGTCACCACGGCGCTGATCGGCGCCCGCCAGCGCGAGCGCGTCTGTGACAGCCACCAGGCCAAGGGCGTCGCGAAAAGCAGCAGCGCCAGCGTCGTCAGCGTCGCCAGCTCAAGCGTGAGCCAGATGGCCTGCCAGGCGTGGTGGTCGAGCATGGCCAACTTCAGAGCCCGTAACCGTAAGAGCGGATGATGTTCTTCGCCGTTTCCCCCTTCAGATAACGCACCAGTTCAGGGGCTGCAGGATTGTCTTTCCCTTTGGCGAGGATGAGCGCGTCCTGGCGGATCGGGTCATGGAGCGTTTCTGGCACCATCCAGGCGGAGCCCTCGGTCACTCGCCCATCGACGAACACCTGAGACAGCGCGACGAAGCCCAGCGGGGCGTTCTGAGTGGCAACGAACTGGTAGGTCTGGCCGATGTTCTCGCCCTGAACGAACTTGCTGCGGAGCGTATCGGCGAGGCCGAGTTTGTTCAAGGTTTGCATTGCCGCCGCACCGTAGGGCGCGAGCTTGGGGTCGGCCAGCGCAATGCGGTCGAACGAACCCGTGCGCAGCACTTCGCCCTTGTCGTCGACCAGCCCCGGCTGCTTGCTCCACAGGACGAGCTTGCCGATGGCGTAGGTGAAGCGCGTTCCTTCCACGCCTTGACCTTCCCGTTCCAGACGCGCGGGGGTCTCATCATCGGCGGCGAACAAGACCTCAAACGGGGCCCCATTCTTGATCTGCGCATAGAACTTGCCCGTCGAGCCGAAGGACAGCGCCAGCGTATGCCCGGTCTCCTTCTCGAAGGCCTTGGCAATCTTCTGCATCGGTGCCGTGAAGTTCGCGGCAACGGCCACACTGAGCTCGGCCGCCTGCAGGGAGCCGCACAGGAACAGGCTGGCAAACACGAGGGAAGCAACGGGTTTCATGAAGAACGCTCGCTATTCAAAAATGGAATAGCGAGTATAGCCACGCTTTCGCCGCGAGGGGACAATCCGCGCATGAACGAATCACACCCCCTTCAGCTCGATGCCGCCCTTGGGCACGATGCAACAGACAAGCGCATCGACGTGCTGCGCCGCATCGGGGCGGCTGGCTCCATCTCAGAAGCGGCGCGTGGTGCCGGCATTAGTTACAAGGCTGCCTGGCAGGCCATCGAAACCCTTGGCAACCTCACCGGTACGCCGTTGGTGGAAAAGGCAGTCGGAGGCAGCGGCGGTGGCGGTGCGCAACTGACACCGGCCGGACACCGCGTGCTGCGGGCCTTCGATCTGCTCGTGGCTGCCCGCCACGCGGTCCTGGCTCAACTGGATGATGAGGACGGCGGAAGCGTGCCGTCGCTAGGCCTGGCCGCACTGGGGCTGCGCACCAGCATGCGCAACCAGCTTCCTTGTGTCGTCGCCGACATGAGCACATCGGGCGCGGCGGTCAGGATCGAACTCGCGCTATCGGATGGAACCCATCTCTCGTCGCGGATTACACAGGAGAGCGCACAGCTACTCGACTTGACCCGGGGCAGGGACGTCCTTGCGTTGTGCAAGGCGACCGCCGTCAGTGTCACTTGTGTGGGCTCCGGGGTTGCCTCGAACAATACGCTGGTTGGGCGTGTTGTTCGGGTTTCGGGAGACACTGGAGCCGTCGAGGTGAGCATGAAGCTTGACTGCGGCTTGTCGATGGTTGGATTCGCATCAGACGCCGGCAAACTGAGCGTGGGTGATGCCTGTGCGGCCCAGATTGACGATTCGTCCGTCGTGATAGCGCTTGCGGGCTGATCACCGACCGTCGGAGCGGCAGGCGAGAAAGCGGTCGCTCTCTGACGTAGGGCCGACTTCTGGGCTGCAACCTCTATGAGGCAAGGCGAGCGGTTTATGGCGGTTAACGGGCGTATTGAGCCAACGCTTCGACGTTGTGCGATCCCGCAGTTTCCACAATCGCCGCCGCAACTGTTTTCGCCACCTCCCTGGAATTCGCCGTGCCCAGATGCGGCGTGTGCGGTCTTGTCTGGAAGGTGTCTGCAGACTGTGCTTGCGCAGGCGCTGCAGATCAGGCGAACGGGAAGCAAAAAATAGCTGCCAGCGCTTGTCTATCAAGCGCTGGCAGCTATCAAAATAATACTGACCGTTGCGTGGCCAGTTGGGTGTCTATCTCTATCTATCAGCCCGCCAGCGCAGCCTTCACAGCGGCTGAGACCTGGCCCATGTCGGCCTTGCCGGCCAGGCGGGTCTTGACCACGCCCATGACCTTGCCCATGTCGCCGGGGCCGGCGGCGCCCAGTTCGGCCACGATGGCTTTC
>CALMCS010000345.1 GCA_937862875.1 uncultured Comamonadaceae bacterium | reverse complement strand
CGAGCCGGCCGCAGGCCTCAACCACGAGGAATGCGCCGAGTTCGGACGGCTGCTCAAAACGCTGCGCGACCAGCACGGAATTTCGCTGCTCTTCGTCGAGCACCACATGGCACTGGTGATGGGCACCTGCGAAAAAATCATTGTGCTGGTTCAAGGGCAAAAAATCGCCCAGGGCACGGCCGAGGAAATACGCAACAACCCGGCAGTGATCGAGGCTTATCTGGGAGTGGATGAAGATGCGCACGCTTGAGGTCAAGGACATCGTTGTCCACTACGGACTGGTCGAGGCGCTGCACGGCGTGAGTTTCAAGATCGACGCCGGCAAGATCGTGGCGCTCGTCGGCTCCAACGGCGCGGGCAAGAGCACCACGCTCAAGGCCTTGATGGGTTTGAAGCGGCTCACCTCGGGCTCGCTGGAGCTCGATGGCCAGCGCATCGACGGCACCAGCGCCGCGCAACGCGTCGGCATGGGCATCGCGCTGTCGCCCGAAGGTCGACGCCTGTTTCCGCGCATGTCGGTGTGGGAAAACCTGATGGTGGGCGCGCATACCGTGATCTCGTCCGAGCAACGCAATCGCTCGCTCGATTTGGTCTACGAGCTGTTTCCACGCGTCAAGGAACGGCGCGAGCAAATGGCCGGATCACTCTCGGGCGGCGAGCAGCAGATGGTGGCGATTGGCCGCGCGATGATGTCGAACCCGCAAATCCTCATGCTCGACGAACCCTCGCTGGGCATTGCGCCCAAGATCGTTTCCGAGATCGCGCTGGTCATCAAGCGCCTCAACCAGGAAACCGGCGTCTCCGTGATTCTGGTGGAGCAGAATGCTCGGCTGGCGCTCAAGATGTCGGACGATGCCTATGTGTTCGAGCAAGGCTTGGTGATCCGCTCCGGCTCCGGCCAAGAGTTGCTGCACGATGCGTTTGTACAGAAGGCGTTCCTGGGCATTTGATGGCCCGTCCCACCGACTCAACTCAACTCGAATCGATCCGACTCAACCCATTGAAGACCATGAGCCAACTCCCCATCATTCCCCGCGCAGAAGTCCGCCCTGCCTGGCTCGCCCAGTACAGCGAAGAAGCGCTGGAGCCGACGCTCGCGATCATCGATCCGCACCATCATCTGTCGGACACCAACTGGGGCGGCTATCTCGCCCCGGACCTGCTGGCCGATGTGAATTCGGGCCACCGCATTGAAGCCACCGTCTTCATTCAGGTGGGATTCGCTTATCGCGAAGACGGCCCCGAGCCGCTCAAGCCGGTGGGCGAAACCGAGCGCGTGGTGCAGATCGCCAAGGCCACCAATGCCGCGCAAAGCCAGACCGAGATCTGCGCAGGCATCGTGGGCTTTGCAGAGCTCTCCCTAGGCGCACAGGTCGAGGAAGTGCTGGCCGCGCAGATACAGGCCGGCGAAGGCCGCATGCGAGGCATTCGCTGCCACGCCGCGGCGCACGACCAATTTCAATACGGCGTGATGCACGCACCGCCACTGCATGTCTACCTGAATCCCCAGTTTCGAGAAGGCTTCGCCAAGCTCGCGCCATGGGGACTCAGCTTTGACTCCTGGGCCTATCACACGCAACTCCCCGAGTTGGCCGATCTGGCCAAAGCATTCCCCGACACCCGGATCGTCATCGACCATGTCGGCGCACCC
>CALMCS010000344.1 GCA_937862875.1 uncultured Comamonadaceae bacterium | reverse complement strand
AGAAGTTAGAACAACTTGATGAGGGCTGGGACGCTTAGTACGGCGGTGTAGTAGCCCATGAATTGGACACCGGTGTTGAAGCCGAAGTTGCGGGAGAGCAGACCACCCATGAGTCCCATGGTGAGGATGACCAGCAGACCCAGCAATCCACCTTCCCAGAAGCTGATCACGACGATCAAGCCCACAAACGTGGCAATGATGGCTTCATGGCTGATCTTGCGCGAGACAAACAGCGCGGCGCGGCGTGCATAGTTCATCGCGAACGGATACGACACGAGGGCCGCCAACGCCACGGACAACAGACCGTAGCCGAGGAATTCCCAGTGGCTCAGCAGGTTGTGCAGGTTGTGCGTCTGGCCGGTCACGGCATCGACGGTGAAGCGCGGAGGCGCGTTGAACAGCGGTGCAGCCGGACCTGCAGCCACGGGGCTGAGGGGCAGGCCGAAAGCGATCAG
Source organism: uncultured Comamonadaceae bacterium (assembly GCA_937862875.1). Lineage (GTDB taxonomy): Bacteria > Pseudomonadota > Gammaproteobacteria > Burkholderiales > Burkholderiaceae_C > Diaphorobacter_A. The sequence goes on along the minus strand of CALMCS010000344.1, from coordinate 1,470 downwards.
CGGGATCAGGGCTTCGGCGATGTAGGTGGCTTCGGTCACGCCATTGCGGGCGGCCAGCACGGTCGTCAGGCGGTGATAGGCGTGCTTGATGCGCGAACCCACCAATTCACCCAGCACCACGGTCATCGCCACGGGGCTGAACACAAAGGTGGCGCTGGAGATCGCGGCGGTGGTCAGCGTCCAGCCGGTTTGCTTCTTGTCGAGCACCTTGAACGGGTTGGGGAAGTAGCCAGACCAGCCCTTCACGTCGGGAGCCAGATTGAACTGCTGCACCTTGTCACGCGACATGCGTGCACGGCCCTGGGGCGAGAGCACGGTGAACAGGTCGGCGATCAGTGGACCAATGGCGATGCCGAGGAAGTAGCTGATGCTGAGCTTGGTGTCGTATTTCGCGGTGAGCGTTTGCAGCGCGATGATCACGACGACAAACGGAATCAGCAGCGCGACGGCAGACCAACGGCCTTTGGAGAAGTAGGCAATCAGCAGCGCGGCGCACAGGAAAATCCACGGTGCGGTCTTGGTGATGGCCGAGCCAAACGGTGCCAGCATCACGGCAAACAGCACGGCCAGAGGCACGGCGATGAAGGCCGCGATGATCGCGCCCGACACCATCTTGCGCAGCGCAATGTGCGGTACGCCGAGCTTGCGCAGCATGTCGGCATCCTGCAAGAGCGGTGTGGCGAGCGTGTCGCCCGGAATGCCGAGCAGCGCGGTCGGCACGGCGTGCGTCATGTGCTTGGCGACTGCGCCGGCCAGGAAAAAGGTGAATACGCCGGCAGGCGGCACGCCCAGCAGCACCACCAGCAGGGTGAGCGGCGCAAGCGTCGTGGTTTCGTCGGTGCCCGACACCAGTCCGATGGCGGCAAACACCACGGCACCGATCAGGCCCATGCCTGCGGCGACGCCGATTTGTTCTATGAGGAGGGGATCCATGTGGTTTTCGACTTCTCGATTCGTTGACTTGTTATCTATCTATTTGTCTATCGACCGGTCTTGGCCGAAGTCTGTGTTTCGGCGAACAGGTCGTAGAGCTTCAATTCCTTGAGCTCCTGCACCACTTCGGGTGGTAGATCGGCCACCGAACCCATGCCTCCGGGTTGCTTCTCCAGCTCGGCCAGCACTTCGGCGCGCCATACCGGGTCGGAGGAAATATCCATCTCGGTGACCACGCGCTTGGGCGGGAAAATGCGCGCGCAGATCACGCCGGAGATCACGCATCCTGCAAGTCCCGCGAGCATGGCGTAGGCCTGTGCGAGTTGCTTGGATTCGACGACCGAGGTCAGCCAGCGGCTGGCGAAGAAATACGCCGTCACGCTGATGCCGGTACCGATCACGATGGCCCAGGCGAGGTGCTTCAGGTCGACCGTGTCGCCCCACACTTCGGCCAGTCGCCAGTTGTGCGACTGTGGATTGGGAGTCATGAGTTTGTCTCCTTGAGAGGAAGGAACGGGAAAAGAAGGGGCTGGCGCA
>CALMCS010000343.1 GCA_937862875.1 uncultured Comamonadaceae bacterium | reverse complement strand
ATGAGTTGACGACGATTGATCTGTTTCCCAATTTGAACGAAAGAGTGTATTTGTGCAGTCTTCTCAAACGCAATGTAGACCCTGCGAAAAATATTAAATTTGACAGGGAAATTCCCGTTGAATATCTGGATTTTGTGAAGATCTACGCGGCAAAAATAGATGACATAACGCAGTATAGGCTTGACTGAGATGGGTGCTTTTGCCAATTGCCCGGTGAGCGATAGATGCATGCTTGGCACCTATCAAAATTCAGTCGAGTGGCGGGCGCTTAATCGATGGTGATTGCATGATTTACTTGGTTTCCGATAAGGTGAGCTCATTTGGTTGGCTGAACTATTCAGACAACAATGTGCTGGATGCCGACGATTTTTATCAAGGCTATCGGGTGGGCAATAGTGGGGCTGTGGTGCAGTTCCAGCTGAGTGCCAAATGCAGTGTGAAAAAACTGAACGCCAGACATGTTATTTATTCAGTGGCCGGACCCATCCTAGTGAGCGGGGCTTTTCGGGAAATCATTGAGCGCCACGCCTCTGATGGAGTGGAGTTTTTGCCCGTTGCCATTGAGGCGGAATCAACTGGTATTTCCGAATTCTGGGCATTGAATCCACTTCGTATCGAAGAGTGTGTCGATATGGATAGAAGTGAATTCAGGCAGACGAATTTCGATATGGCCAACCCCTGTTATTCGTTTGACTATATGGTGATGCGAGACGCATGGGAATACGATGCGCAAATAGCCATTTGTGCAGAGGCAAGAAATCGATGGGTGGTCAGTCAAGCAATTGCAGAGGCTTGCGTGCAGGCTAATCTGAAGGGGTTGGTTTTTTACAGTGCATTGGACATGACTTATGGGGATAGAACGGTCAGCCTGACGTTGTAATGCTCTGCGCGTGCTGTACAGCAGTTTACATAAAGTGGCTGTATCGCCAATATTCTTGACGTTGTAGGGAGCGGCACAGCCGTAACTGGCAACGCCCTATATCGTCGTCGAACGAAGAAGTTCCGATACAGCCTCGACGATCAATTCGCTACGAGTCCCCGTTTAATCCCTCAAATCAATCAAAGCAGCGGCGCTTGTTTTTGACTGATGGCGCGTTGAAAAAGCGCCTGGTACCGGGGTGCCACATTGGTGATGTGATATTTCTGCCCCGTCTCTCGGGCCGCTTTGGAATAGCGTTCGCGCCGCGCGGGATCGGCGCGCAGTTGGCGGATGGCGTCGATCCAGGCGTCGTCATGATCCGGCACCAGCAGTCCGTTGACGTCGTGCTCGACCAACTCCGGCACAAACCCCCAGTTGGACGCGATGATGCAGCCGCCGCGTGCCAGGATTTCCATCAATCCCCAGTTGGCAACGCCGTAGCGCAGCGGGTAGAGGAACAGGTCCACGCTGCTCAGCAGTGCAGCAAATTCGGCATAGGGCAAGCGTCCCGGAAACTCGACGACCTCGGCCGCTGGGTAGACCTTGAGCAGGTGATCACGGAAGCTTTTGACCTCGCCTTTGTAGCGCCGCTCGACCCATTGCTGTTCGTAGCCGTAGGTCGATCCCACGGGGTCGCCGATGGCCAGGAAGCGGGTGTTTTCGGCGTCGCCTTCGCGTACCAATCGGTCGACCAGGCGCATGTAGGTCTCAAAGCCTTTGGAGCTTGAGAGGTCGCGTGCGGAGAAGGCGATGGTGAATGGGGGTTTGTCTTTGGAAGGGGCGGATGGCGGGGCGCTGGGTGGCGGCGGCGCGATGTCGAAGCCTTCGAATTGCACCGCAATTTTGTCCTGGAGCAGCGGCGGGAACAGCGAGCGTGCGTGGGCGCTGGGCACGATGGTGAGGTCGCTGCACAGCACCTGGTGAAAGTGCAGCATCTCCATGTTGCGGTCGCCCAGGCGCTGTGCCGCGTCGGGTGGATAGGCTGCGTCCCAGCCGTGCGAGCGATAGCTCGGAAATTCGATATAGCTGACGATGGCGGCGCTGATCTCGCCGTAGAGCCAGTTGGGTGCGCCCCAGAGCGAGTGCGCGACGACCAGATCGATGGGGCGGCCCTGTGCTTTTTCAAAGTCTTGCAGCGCCTTGAGCACGCCCTTGCAGATGCGGGCGGAGCGCTCGACCTTGCTGGAGTAGTAATAGCTTTGCGGGCCCACGATCTTGCCGTCCGGTTGGAAGGAGAGCAGGTGGTCGCAGTCTTTTTCATGCGTGGCCTTGTGGCCGGGCGTGGTCATGAACCAGCTGTCTGCCGCGCCGGTGGCGCGCAGATGGCTGCACAGCAGGCTGTATTGGCTCGGGTACACGGCGCCCACAAACACGATCAACGGTTTCTGCATTGGTTTTCTGGCAAGTTCTAGGTTGTGCGCAGCGCGCTTGCTGCGCGTCGTTCACACGCTGGGTTGGCTTGATGGAGTGATTGAATGATGGATGGGCGGGTGGGTCTATTCGTCGAGGTCTGCGGCGTCGCTGGTCGCGCTCGAAGCCATGGGCACTTCGGGCTCGCCGTTGCTGATCTGGTATTTGCGCATCTTTTCCCACAGCACCTTGCGGCTGATTCCCAGCTGCTGTGCGGTGTTCTGGCGTTTCCAGGCGTTGTCTCCGAGGGCGACGATGATGCGATTGCGTTCGTCCATGTCCCAGTTGCTGCGGTCGGCCAGAACCGGCTCGCTGCTGCTGGCCGCGTCGGCCGGAAAGGTGAGGGTGGACATGGTCTGCGCCTGGCGCACGATGCGCTCGGTGGCACCACCGGCCATCCAGTCCTGGGTCTGTCGCGCGGCCACGCCGATGCGTTCGGTGAGGTTGCGCAGCTCGCGCACATTGCCCGGGAAGTACATCTGGGCGACGGCATCGGCGATGAAGAAGGGGGGCTCGCCGAGCGTGGCCATCAACTCGTCGCCCACCACCTTGTGCAGGATGCTGGTGAAGATGGCGAGTTTGTCGGCTTCACCGCGTTCTTCGAGGCTGGGGATCTGCAGCTCGATCACCGCGAGGCGGAAGAACAGATCGGCGCGGAATTTGCCGGCGTGGACCTGCTCGCGCAGCGGCTTGTTGGTGGCGGCCACCAGTCGGAAATCGGTGCGCACCGGCGTGGCCGAACCAAGGCGTGTGATGGTGCGTTCTTCCAGCACCCGCAGCAGCTTGACCTGCTGATACAGCGGCAGATCGGCGATTTCATCGAGGAACAGCGTGCCGCCGTTGGCCTGCTCGAAGTAGCCCTTGTGCGCGGTGACCGCGCCGGTGAACGAGCCCTTGGCGTGACCGAAAAAGAGCGACTCGAACAGCCCGTCGGGGATCGCGCCGCAGTTGACCACCACGAACGGACCTTGTCCGTAGTGCGTGTTGCGCTCGTGCAGGCGCTCGGCGATGCGCTCCTTGCCGGTGCCGGTTTCGCCGACGATCAGTACGCTGTGTTCGCAGTCGGCAAAGGTGTCGACGTCGTGCAGCAGGCGCTGCATGCATTCTGCGATGGCGATGATGTCGTCGGAGCGCTGCACCTGGCGCTGCGTGCTTTGCAGGCGACGCAGAATGCGCACCAGCATGGCCCGCAGTTCGGCGCCGGTGAAGTCGAAGGGCAGCACGTGCGAGTATTCGGCCGCGTAGCTTCCGGCCGTGTTGCCGCGCGCATTGGCGCTGACCCACAGCACCGGCATGCCGCCAAAGGTGCCTTCAATGTTCTGGCGGGTGAAGCGGGCGCCTTCCAGCACCGACACGCTCACGACCGCGATGGAATTGCTGGTGGCGGCGGAGGCGGGCGGCAGGTTCAGGCCGTCGGCGCGAATCACTTCCACGTCCATGTTGAGCATGCAACGTTCGACCCGTTCGGCAATGTCGGCTTGACCTTCCCAGACGTAGATGACCAGATCGCTAGAATTCAATGGGTTGTCCCTCGGTGGTTTGCTTTTCGTTTTTTGTGTTGACTGGATGCCGCATTCGTCAGAAAACCAGCTGCGCGGAATTGCAGTTGATGTCGAGCGCCTTGACCTCGTTGCGGCCCAATTCGAGGCCCAGCACCTTGGTGAGCAGCGGTGTGAGAATGCCTTCGCCCACGCCGTTCAGCAGCATCTTGACGGGTTCCAGAATGGGCTTGAGCAGCACGCACAGCGCACCCGCGCAGGTGACGCTGCTGGTGTTCTTGTTCTTGAGGGAGTTGACCAGCGCGTTCGCGTCGGTCATGTTCACCTGATCGTCGTGTTGCTTGAGCAGGTTGTTCAGGTTGTTTTGCACGCATGAATTCCAGGCGAGCAGCGAGGTGAGCAGACCCGAGCAACTGGCGTAGCCGTTGCCCAGCGTGGGGATGCCGACCAGATCCAGAATGCTGTACGGCACGCTGGTATAGGCCTTGAAGGCTTCCGAGAACGTGCCGGTCTTCCAGGTGGAGACCGGGCAGATGGCGAGCAGGCAGCTCACCGGAATGGCATTGCTGAAGCTGAAATCCTTGTTCACGAGCTTGCCCATGTAGTCGTCCGTGCCCTCGGTGCCCTTGCCCTTGAGCATCAGATTGATCGCGGCGTCGATGTTGTAGAAACCGTTGACCTTGGTTTCCTCGAGATAGAGATCGGCCAGCATCTTGATCTGCGCGTTCTTCGCGTCCTGGGCGCTACCCGAGAGGCCCATACCCTGCCAGTTCGAGGCCAGCGTGGGCGGCGAGAACAGGCCGCCCAGCAGATTGAACAGCGCATCGGTCAACGAGCCGACGGTGTCGCCGAGCAGCAGGCTGTTGGCCTTGGTCCACTTCGCTTCCTCGTCGATCAGGTTGACGGTTTCTCCGCGTGCCTCCAGCACGCTGGTGGTGATCGGGCCCTTGACGCTGAGCGACAGCGGGGTTTTGATCAACAGGTTCTTGGGGTCGGTAGAGGGTACGGTGGGGTCCCCAATGGTGATCTTGGCCACGCGCGAGGCGACGCCCAGATCGATCGATGGCTGGTTGTTGCGATCTGGATCGGGGCAGTAGACATCGGTGAGCGTGGCGTCGGCGCTGACGCTGTCGATCTTGATCGGCAGGTTGATGCGCAGGCCAAGCGTGTCGAGCAAGCCGCCGAGCAGTGGCAGCTTGGCCGAGTCGATGTTCACATTGGCGCGGATCTGCGCGCTGTTGGCCTTGGTGCCGATCGGACCGATCGCAATGGTGGGCGGCTCCACCACGGTGAGGCCAAGCGTGACGACGTTGAGCAGATTGGTGTCCTTGATCTGCAAGGCATGGCCGTTGGCCGCAATCATGATCGAGGTCTTGAGCACCTCGGCGATGCCGATCTGCGCGTCCAATGCTGCACCGTTGGGTGACGAGTCCTTGCCCAGCGACAGGAAGGTGAAGATGCCCGGCGTACCGTTGCTGGAGTCGCCGAGCAGGGGGATCTTGAAGTCGGCGAGTTTCACCGAGTCGATTTTCAGGTCCTTGATCAAATTGACCACGGCGGTGACATCGGCCTGCGCTGTTTTGTCCGAGATGACGGTGG
>CALMCS010000342.1 GCA_937862875.1 uncultured Comamonadaceae bacterium | reverse complement strand
CTAGGACCCTATCTCGTCATTCGGGGGCCCAGTTCCTGGGCTCTGCTCGCTGCGGACTTGGGTGTTGGGATACCGGGTCAAAGACCTGGACCCTAGACCCAGACTTGGACATCCGCGGAGTCTCTTTTCGTTTTTTTGATCGCTGGGGTTTTATTCCGCTGTGGCTTGTCGCACTGCGTGTTCCCAATGGCCCATCAACTCGGTGGCGCGGGAGCGCTGCATGGTGGGGACGAAGTGGCGCTCGGCCTTCCAGAGGTTGGAGAGTTCTTCGGTGCTTTGGTAGATGCCGCAGGACAGGCCCGCCAGATAGGCCGCTCCCAGCGCGGTGGTTTCCACCACGGCGGGGCGCACCACGGGGATGCCCAGCAGGTCGGCTTGAAATTGCATCAGCAGGTTGTTCACGCAGGCGCCGCCGTCCACGCGCAATTCGCTGACGGGTGCGCCACCGGCTGCTACCGCGTCACGGCTCATGGCCTGCAGGAGTGCGGCGCTTTGGTAGGCGATCGATTCCAGCGATGCGCGGGCGATGTGGGCCAGGGTCGTGCCGCGGGTGAGGCCGGTGATGGTGCCGCGTGCATCGGGCTTCCAGTACGGCGCGCCCAGGCCAGTGAAGGCGGGTACGAGCATCACGCCGCCGGAGTCGGGAACGCTTTCGGCCAGCGATTGGACCTCGCCGCTGTTTTCAATCGCGCGCAGGCCGTCGCGCAGCCATTGCACGACCGCGCCGCCCACAAACACGCTGCCTTCCATCGCGAACTCGGGCCGCGTGTGGGTCTGGGCCGCGCTGGTGGTGAGCAGGCCGTTGTGCGAGGTCTGGAAGGTGTGACCGGTGTGCATGAGCATGAAGCAGCCCGTGCCGTAGGTGTTCTTGGCCATGCCGGCGGTGAAGCAGGCCTGACCGAACAGGGCGCTTTGCTGGTCGCCGGCAACGCCGCCAATCGCAATCGCGCTGCCCAGCAGCGACTCGGCCGTCTTGCCGAAATGCGCGCTGGAAGGCAGAACCTCCGGCATCAGCGAGCGCGGAATCTTCATGTGGTCGAGCAGTTCATCGTCCCACGCGTTGGTGTGCACGTTGAACAGCATGGTGCGCGAGGCGTTGCTCACGTCGGTGACGTGGCGCTGGCCTTGCGTGAGCTGCCAGATGAGCCATGAATCGACCGTGCCGAACGCGAGTTCGCCGCGCTCGGCCTGTTCGCGCGCGCCGGGCACGTTGTCGAGCAGCCATTGCAGTTTGCTGCCCGAAAAATAGGCATCGATCAGCAAGCCCGTCTTGGCCTGAATGGTTTCGGCCATGCCCTGTTCGCGCAGGGCGGCGCACAGCGGCTCGGCGCGGCGGTCCTGCCAGACGATGGCGTTGTGCACCGGCGCGCCGGTCTTGCGATTCCATAGAACCGTGGTTTCGCGCTGGTTGGTGATGCCGAGGGCGCTGATGTCGCTGGCGGAGAGGCCGGCCTTTTTCAGCGCCTCCTGTGCGGTGGCGAGCTGGGAGTTCCAGATTTCGAGGGGGCTGTGCTCGACCCAGCCCGGACGGGGATAGATCTGGGGCAGCTCGCGCTGCGCGAGCGCGACGATCTGACCCTTGCGATCAAAGACGATGCTGCGCGAGCTGGAGGTGCCTTGGTCGAGAGCGAGGATGTAAGACATGTGTGAGATACCGTGAAGCTGATTCAGTCAATGCCCGAATATAGATGCTCAGTCAGCAACCACGCACCGGACGCCAGCTTCCGCCATCAGTGAGGCATAGCGGGGCGGGGGCGCACTTTCGGTGAACAGAATGTCGATTTGGTCGAGTCGGGCGAGCTCGATCATCGCGTGCCGGTCGAATTTGCTGCTGTCGGCGGCGAGCCAGACCTCGCGCGACTGGGCAATGATGGATTGCGCAACCTTCACCTCGCGCAGGTCGAAATCGCGCAGCGTGCCGTCTTCCTCGATGCCCGAGATGCCGATCACGCCGATGTCGACGCGGAACTGGCGAATGAAATCCACCGCCGTCTCGCCGACGATGCCGCGGTCGCGCGCACGCACCACGCCGCCGGCCACGATGACCTCGCAATCGGGGTTGTCCGCCAGGATGGCGGCCACGTTCAGGTTGTTGGTGATCACTCGCAGGCCGCGGTGCTGCACCAGCTCGCGCGCGATCGCCTCGGTGGTGGTGCCGATGTTGAGGATCAGCGAGCAGCCTTCGGGAATCGATTTGGCGATCTGGCGCGCAATGCGCGTTTTGGCGTCGGCGTGCAGCGACGCGCGCAGCGTGTGCGCGAGGTTTTCGACGGTCGTGCTGGGCACGCGCACGCCGCCATGAAAGCGCAGCAGCAGGCCATGCTCGGCGAGCATCTGCACGTCTCTGCGCACGGTTTGCAGCGTCACGCCCAGCGTTTCGGCCAATTGTTCGACGCTCAGGGATTTGCGGTGCCGGACTTCTTCCAGCAGTTGTAATTGACGGGGATTGGTATTCACGCGGTTGGCTTGTCTCTAGATGGTGTGACTTTAAAGCGAATCAAAAAGAACACACCGAGGGTAATCCTGAATTCGAAACGATCAAGAAAGAACAAAAATGAACGAATTCGAAAAGGTGTGATTGTCTTCATGCCTTCGCTTTCCTAACCGCCGAGCGCGTGAGGTGAAAGGTCAAGATGGAGTTGGTTCTCGAGAGAGTCAGCAAGAAGGTGGGCACGCAGCAGTGGCTGCGACCCATGGACTTGGCCTTGCACAGTGGCGCGGTGACCGTGCTGCTGGGCGCTACGCAAGCCGGAAAGACCAGCCTGATGCGGATCATGGCCGGCCTGGATGTGCCTTCGAGCGGCCGGGTGCTGGTCGATGGCGCGGACGTGACCGGCGTGCCCGTGCGCCAGCGCAACGTGGCGATGGTCTATCAGCAGTTCATCAACTATCCGTCCCTCACGGTCGAGCAGAACATTGCGTCTCCGCTCAAGCTGCAGGGCCAGAAGAACATTCCCGAGCGCGTGCGGGAACTGGCCGAGCGGCTGCACATCGAGATGTTTCTCAAGCGCCTGCCGGCCGAACTCTCCGGCGGCCAGCAGCAGCGCGTGGCGCTGGCCCGCGCATTGGCCAAGAATGCGCCGCTGATGCTGCTCGACGAGCCCCTCGTCAACCTCGACTACAAGCTGCGCGAGGAACTGCGCGAAGAGCTCACCCAACTGTTTGCCAGCAGCGACGCCACCGTGGTCTATGCCACCACCGAGCCGAGCGAGGCCCTGCTGCTGGGCGGCTACACCGCCGTGCTGTACGAAGGCGAGCTGCTGCAGTACGGACCGACGCCCGAGGTGTTTCACCGCCCCAATTCCCTGCGCGTGGCACGCGCCTTCAGCGACCCGCCGATGAATCTGCTGCAGGTCGACGCGCTGGGCGAGGGCCTGCGGTTACCGGGCAATGCCTGGCTGCCAACACCCCCGCATGGAGATCGACCACTGCAGGGCGCACTGACGCTGGGCGTGCGCGCCAGTGCCCTGCGACTGCAGGCGCGACCGGGCGATGTGGCCGTGTCCGGCGTGGTGGAGCTGGCCGAAATTTCCGGATCGGACACCTTTGTGCATGTGCGCTCCCCCTGGGGCGAGTTGATCGCGCAGATCACCGGCGTGCATTACCTGGCGCTCGGCGATGCGGTGACGCTGCATCTCGATCCGTCGCAGATCTATCTCTTTGACGCGAATGAAGCGCTGGTGCTGGCACCGGCCCGCAAGGGAGGGCGTTGAGATGGCACGCATTGAATTGGATCTGGCGCACTCCTACAAGCCCCACCCGCAGCAGGACAGCGACTACGCCCTGCTGCCGCTCAGCATGGTGTTCGAGGACGGCGGCGCGTACGCCTTGCTCGGCCCCTCGGGCTGCGGCAAGACGACGATGCTCAACATCATGTCGGGCCTGCTCGTGCCCTCTCAGGGCAAGGTGCTGTTCGATGGCAAGGACGTGACCCGGGCGAGTCCACAGGAGCGCAACATCGCTCAGGTGTTCCAGTTTCCGGTGATCTACGACACCATGACCGTGGCCGACAACCTCGCGTTTCCGCTGCGCAATCGCAAGGTGCCGGAGCAGCGGATCCGTGAACGGGTAGGGCAGATCGCCGAGATGCTGGAGATGAGCGGACAGCTCAATCAGCGCGCGGCGGGTCTGTCGGCCGATGCCAAGCAGAAGATTTCGCTGGGGCGCGGATTGGTGCGCGAAGACGTGTCGGCCGTGCTGTTCGACGAGCCGCTCACGGTGATCGACCCGCATCTGAAATGGCAGCTGCGCCGCAAGCTCAAGCAGATTCACCACGAGCTCAAACTCACGCTCATCTACGTCACCCACGATCAGGTCGAGGCGCTGACCTTTGCCGAACACGTGGTGGTGATGACGCGGGGCCGCGCCGTGCAGGTCGGCACGCCGGGCGAGTTGTTCGAGCGGCCACAGCACGCGTTCGTGGGGCATTTCATCGGTTCGCCGGGCATGAACTTCCTGACCGGCCACGCCAGCGGCGCGGAGATTCTGGTGGCCGGACACCGCCTGCCTGTGGCGCGCGACTTGCCCGCAGGCGAGTTGCGCCTTGGCGTGCGACCCGAATATCTCACCGTGGTCGAGCCGGGTCACCCAGGCGCACTGCCTTGCGTGGTGACCCGCGTTCAGGACGTGGGCACGCACCAGATGCTGACCGCCACCATCGACGGCCAGCCGCTCAAGGTGCGCTGCACGCCCGAGCATGAATTGCCGCAGGAAGGCGCCACGGTGTGGCTGAAGGTGCTGGGCGACCACACCTGCTTCTACCAAAACGAGGAGCTGTTGCCATGAGCGCGCCAGAAATCATCAACACCAAACCGGTGAACCAGAAGGCCTGGTTCCTGATCCTGCCGGTGATCATCTGCGTCGCGTTCTCGGCGATCCTGCCGTTGATGACCGTGGTGAACTATTCGGTGCAGGACATCATTTCGCCCGAGCGCCGCGTGTTCGTTGGGACCGAGTGGTTTGCGCAGGTGATGCGCGACGAAGACCTGCACAGCGCCTTGCTGCGCCAACTGGTGTTCTCGTTCTCGGTGCTGCTGGTGGAAATTCCCATGGGCATTCTGCTGGCGCTGTCGATGCCGGCGCAGGGCTGGAAGTCGTCCGCGGTGCTGGTGGTGGTGGCGCTTTCGCTGCTGATTCCATGGAACGTGGTCGGCACCATCTGGCAGATTTTCGGGCGCTCCGACATCGGTCTGCTCGGGGCGACGCTGGGCGCGCTGGGCATTGATTACAGCTACACCGGCAACGCCACGCAGGCCTGGCTCACGGTGCTGCTGATGGATGTGTGGCACTGGACGCCGCTGGTGGCGCTGCTGTGCTATGCCGGCCTGCGCTCGATTCCCGACGCGTACTACCAGGCCGCACGCATCGACGGCGCGAGCAAGCTGGCGGTGTTTCGCTACATCCAGCTGCCCAAGATGCGCGGCGTGC
>CALMCS010000341.1 GCA_937862875.1 uncultured Comamonadaceae bacterium | reverse complement strand
GAAGTGGGTATCGGTTTGCGCATCCCACCTTGCGTGGTGCGTTGGGGCAATTGACGACAGTCCACCAAACCTTGGAAGCCGTCAAGAATCCTTCCACAGTCCTGGAAAATTGACCCCACATGGTTTACAAAATAAAATCTACTAGGTGAATTTGTAAACCATACACCGCGGAGAACCCCATGATCGGAAATCGATTGAAAAGGGCGCGCGAAGCCCTCGGGTTCTCGCTGCGCGAACTGGAAGCCGCCATCCAGGCCCAGGTTTCGGCCCAAGCCATCGGCAAATACGAGCGCGACGAAATGATGCCGAGCTCCACCATCCTGCTGGCGCTGGCCAAAGCCTTGCAGGTATCACCCGAGTACCTGCTCAGCACACGCGAGATCGAACTGTCCGGCATCGACTTTCGCAAGGCACCCCATACCGGAGCCAAGGAAATACGTGCCGTGGAAGCCTCCGTACTGGATCAAGTCGAGCGGTATCTGGCGTTGGAAGAGCTGCTGCCCGGCGTGGAACAACGCTGGAACGCGCCAAGCGGCCAAGCATTCGCGATCGACCACATTGAAGATGCAGAACCAGCGGCCGATGCCTTGCGACGCCTTTGGAAGCTCGGCATCGATCCCATTCCCTCCATGGCGGAATTGCTCGAAGACAAAGGCGTCAAGGTCATTGCGCTCGATTTGCCGGAGAACGTGTCTGGCTCCAAGGCGTTCGTACAGCGCCCCGGTCGCAGGGATGTGCCAGTGATCGTCGTGAACAAGACGCACAGCGGCGAGCGACAACGCTTCACGCTCGCCCATGAGCTCGCCCACTTGGTGCTGCGCCTCAACGGACTCAGTGATTCCGAACAGGAAAAAGCCGCCGACCGATTCGCGGGCGCGTTCTTGATGGCGCAGGACATGGTGCTGCGCCTATTGGGAGCGCACCGAACCTCCATTTCCATCGGCGAACTGGCCGAATTGAAGAAGCTGTTCAAGGTCAGTATCGCGTCCCTGGTCGTGCGATGCGCTCAGTTGGAAATCATCCCCAAGGCCGTATATGCGCGCCTATGGAGTCAAATCAAAGACTTGGGATGGAACGTGCGCACCGCCAATGAGTTAGGCATACTCAAGCCTGAAATACCGCAGCGAATGGAACGCCTTTGCTTCAGGGCAGTCGCCGAAGGTGCCGTTTCTGAAGCCCGAGCCGCCGAGTTATTGAGCATCAGCGTGCGCGAGCTGGATCGTCGATTGATGGGACAAATGTCCTGAACCACCATGATCATTCTGGTCTCGGATACCTCCGTTTTGATCGACCTCGAGCGAGGCGGACTGTTGGAGCATGCGTTCTCGTGTGGTCTGACGATGGTGGTACCGGACCTGCTCTACGAGCGCGAGCTGGAACCCGAGAATGGTCCACTCCTGCGCCAACTGGGTTTAGGCGTAGTGGCATTGAACCCCGATGAGGTCGTGTTTGCACAGCAGCTTCGAACGCTGAGCCCGGGCTTGTCCCTGCCCGACTGCTTCGCACTGAGTTGCGCGCGACGCCAGAATCACGCCTTGGTCTCTGGCGACAAGCTACTGCGTACGGAAGCCCTCGCGCATCACTGCGCCGTTTTCGGACTGCTTTGGATCCTGGACCAGATGGAGGCCACAGGAAACATTGGGTCTTCCACTCTCCATGAGAGCCTGTCACGCATCTGGAATCACCCACGCCGACGGTTACCGAAGAACGAAGTGATGGAGCGACTGCAGCGCTGGGCTCCAGCCTGACGACACTCGCCCCGCCACACATCACTCCACCGTCACACTCTTCGCCAGATTCCGCGGCTTGTCCACGTCCGTCCCACGCGCCACTGCCGTGTGATACGCCAGCAACTGCAGCGGCACCACGTGCAGGATCGGGCTGAGCGCGCCGTAATGCTCCGGCATGTGGATGACGTGCATGCCTTCGTCGCTTTCGAATTGCGATTCGGCGTCGGCCAGTACGTAGAGCACGCCGCCGCGGGCGCGGACTTCCTGCATGTTGCTCTTGAGCTTTTCCAATAGTTCGTCGTGCGGAGCCACGGTCACTACCGGCATGCTGCTGGTCACCAATGCCAGCGGGCCATGCTTGAGTTCGCCTGCGGGATAGGCTTCTGCGTGGATGTAGCTGATTTCCTTGAGCTTGAGCGCGCCTTCGAGGGCGATCGGGTAGTGAATGCCGCGACCCAGGAACAGTGCGTTTTCCATGCGGGCGAAGTCTTCGGCCCAGCTGATGATTTGGGGTTCCAGCGCCAGCACCGATTGCAGTGCCACGGGCAGGTGGCGCATGGATTGCAGGTACTTGGCTTCCTGCTCAGGCGTGAGGCGGCCTTTGGATTGGGCCAATGCGAGGGTGAGCAGGAACAGGCCGGCCAGCTGGGTGGTGAAGGCCTTGGTGGAGGCCACGCCGATTTCGACGCCCGCACGCGTGATGTAGGCCAGTTCGCATTCGCGCACCATGGCGCTGGTGGCCACGTTGCAGACGGTGAGCGTGTGCGTCATGCCCAGGCTCTGTGCGTGGCGCAGCGCGGCGAGGGTGTCGGCGGTTTCGCCCGATTGGCTGATGGTGACGACCAAAGTCTTGGGATTCGGGACGCTGGTGCGGTAGCGGTATTCGCTGGCCACCTCGACGTTGCAGGGAATCTTGGCGATGGCTTCGATCCAGTACTTGGCCGAGCAGCCGCTGTAGAAGCTGGTGCCGCAGGCGAGGATCAGAACCGAATCGATTTCCTTGAACACGCGCCATGCCGAGGTCTGGGTCGTGCCGTCTGCGTCCAGCCCATCGAAGAGCTCGGGGACGATGGCCTGAACGCCTTCGAGCGTGTCGGCGATGGCGCGCGGCTGCTCGAAGATTTCCTTTTGCATGTAGTGGCGATACGGCCCGAGTTCGGCCGCTCCGCTGTGTGCGTGGACGGTACGCACGGGGCGCTCGGCATCGCCCATGCGCTGGCCGTCCTTGTTGACGATCCAGTAGCGACCCGGCTGCAGATCCACCAGATCACCTTCCTTCAGATAGACGATCTGGTTGGTCACGCCGGCCAGAGCCATGGCGTCGCTGGCGAGGAAATTTTCGCCCTCGCCCACGCCCAGCACCAGCGGTGATCCGGCACGCGCGCCGACCACGCGGTGGGGCTCGTCCTTGTGCATGACCGCGACCGCGTAGGCGCCGTGCAGTTGTGCCACCGTATTGCGCACGGCATCAAACAGATCGCCGTCGTAGAAGCTGTCCACCAGATGCGCGATGACCTCGGTATCCGTCTGGCTGGAGAACACATAACCCCGGGCCTGCAGCATTTTGCGCAGTTCCTGGTAGTTCTCGATGATGCCGTTGTGTACCAGCGCCACCCGACCGGCACGCTCGGTCTCGGCGGGCGCGGCGTTGGGTCCGTGGCTGAAATGGGGGTGGGCGTTGTGCATGGCGGGTGCGCCGTGCGTGGCCCAGCGGGTGTGCGCAATGCCGGTCGCGCCTTGCAGATGTTCTGCGGTGACCTGCTCCTGCAGTTCTGCCACGCGAGAGGTGCTGCGTGCGCGGTACAGGCCGCCGGTGGGGTTGTTGCCGAGACTGGCTTCATGCACCGCCACGCCGCAGGAGTCATAGCCACGGTACTCGAGGCGTTGCAGGCCCTGAACCAGGATGGGAACAATATTACGCTGGGAAACCGCGCCGACGATGCCGCACATATGCAATGACTCCTTGCGGAGCAATGGATGGCTCCGTCAACAACAAGAAAAAACCAGTGGTTGCCCACCGACGAACGAAATATAAGCAATCCGAAAAGAAATTAATGATTGAATTTCAATTGAAATTGAACTAATATTTCACACATTGATTCACTTGAAATTTAAATTCAAATATCATTTAAATATGGAATTTCAAGACAACATCGACGCCATCGACAAGCAACTGCTCAACCTGCTGCAAAAAGATGCCAGTCTGAGCAATCAGGCGCTGGCGGAGCTGGTGCATGTCTCGCCGCCCACCTGCCTGCGGCGCGTCAAGCGCCTGCACGAACGCGGCCTGATCGAGCGCCAAGTCGCCTTGCTCCAGCCCGACAAGCTCGCGCAGCTGCAGGGCCACGGGCTCTCGGCGATCGTGGAAATCTCCCTCGACCACCAGGGCGCAGAACACCTGGCCGCATTCGAAGCCAAGGCCGTGGCCGAGGCGCTCGTGCAGCAATGCTGGCGGGTCTCTCCGGGACCGGATTTTGTGCTGGTGGTGCATGTGCCCGACATGCCCGGCTACCACGCGCTCGCACAGCGCCTGTTCACGCAGGATGCCAACGTGCGCAACGTGCGTGCGTTCTTCGCCACGCACCGCGCCAAATTCGATCCCAGCGTGCAGATTTCGCTTGAATAAGCGGCGATCGCCATCAACTTCAGAGTTCACAGAACCCGGCGCACCCACCCGCTCTTTCAGAGCTTGCGGTGTTGGACTACGATGCCAATTCAAGCGCCCCCTTAGAGTTCTTCTCACAACCACCGAGCGCTACTTCCTACCCACACCGCGCGCCGGTTCAGGAGCCAATTGCATGGAGTTCAAGGACTATTACAAGATTCTGGGCGTTGAAAAGAGCGCCTCAGCAGACGAAATCAAAAAGGCGTATCGCAAGCTCGCCCGCAAATACCATCCCGACGTCAGCAAGGAAAAAGACGCCTCCGAGCGCATGGCCGAAGTCAACGAGGCCAATGCCGTGCTGTCCGACGCGGAAAAGCGCGCCGCCTACGACAACCTCGGCAAGGAAGGCGCCTACCGCGCCGGCCAGGATTTCCGCGCGCCCCCCAACTGGGATTCCGGCTTCGAGTTCAGCGACTCGGGCGACGGCGCAGGCATGGACGGCGCCGCGTTCTCCGACTTCTTCGAGCAAATGTTCGGCCGCAACGCACGTGCACAACGTGGCGCGGGCGCAGGCTCATCCGGCGGTGCATCCCACTCCAACTTTCGCGGCGGCCCACCTCCATCGCAGCGCGGTGAAGACCACCACGCCAAGATCGAGCTCGACCTGCGCGACGCCTACACCGGCGCAGAACGCCTGCTCACGCTGCGCGGCGGCAAGCTCGACGACAGCGGCCACATGGTCAACGAAGAGCGCGAACTGCAGGTCAAAATCCCCAAGGGCGTGCGCGAAGGCCAACTCATCCGCCTGTCCGGCCAGGGCAGCCCCGGCTACGGCGGCGCGGCCAACGGCGACCTGTTCCTGGAAGTGCAATTCAAACCAGACGAACGCTGGCGCGCACAGGACCGTGACGTCTACCAACGCGTCAACATCTCCCCATGGGAAGCAGAACTGGGCGGCCCCATCGAGGTCACCACACCCGGCGGAGCCACGGTCGAAGTGAACGTCCCAGCCCGCTGGAAAACAGGCCGCAAGCTACGCCTGAAGGAGCGCGGCATTCCCTCTGCAACACCGGGCGACCTGTACCTGGAGCTGCAAGTGGTGCTCCCCCCCGCCGAAACCGACGAACAGCGCGCAGCCTACAGCCAAATGGCCAAGGCCTTCGCCCAGTTCAACCCGCGCAGTGGTCAGTAATCAGCCAGCAAGCAAGAAGCTAGTAAGGAAGGAGTTATCGCCATGACAACACAAGCACACCACAGCAGCGCGTTGGCTGAACTACTGGACGACGAGCAAAGAGCCCTGAGCCTGGAAGACCTGGCCCGAGCCTGCGCCATGGGCCAGAACTGGGTCACAGCCAGAGTCACGGAAGGCCTGATCCAGGGCGATCAAAGCACAGGCACCTGGCGCTTCTCCAGCACCACCATCATCCGAGCACGCCGAATGGCCCGCCTGGAATCAACATTCGAAGCCGACCCCCAACTGGCCGCACTGACAACAGATTTGATGGAAGAAGTGTCAGAACTAAGAAAGCGAATGCGCCAACTAGAAGCAGTGCTGAACGCAAAGTAAGAAGCGGGCAAAAACGCGCCAAACGCAACTCAAACGAAGCAAAAAGGCACAAGCGAAGCGATGTGCCGACCCCCACAAAAACTCTGACTCACGGCGGCTGTCTGACCGGAGCGCCAAAGGCGCGAAGGGAGTTCCGCCGTGGGTATTCAAAAGCGATTTTTGATTACTTTTTGGCGCAGC
>CALMCS010000340.1 GCA_937862875.1 uncultured Comamonadaceae bacterium | reverse complement strand
CTGAGGGCCACGGACTCGATGCGGTACGGCAGGATGCCGACGCTGCGCGCGTTGACCTGCCAGGTCTCGCGCGGCTGATCCTCGTTGTCCGTCCAGGGGTCGCGCTCCATGCGGCCGACGACCAGCACGCGCATGCCCTTCTGGTAGAGATGCTGCCAGCGATCGGCGTCGTGGTGCCAGAGTTCCACCGGTGCCCAGAAGCCGCCGCGGTCCTCGAACTCGCCGCCTTTGGTGGGGACGGGGTTGTCGAAGTACACGTTCAGCCGGAGCAACCGGCGAGGATCGTCGTTGCCGTTGGGGAATTCGCGGTACTCGGGAGGCGAGCCGATGTTGCCCTCGCCGATGAATTGTGTGCTCATGGTGCAATCTCCGTGGTGGTTGAAATACCCGTGCCTCGCTGGACACTGGCGCGTGCTCGGTTGCCTGGCGCAATCACCGATCGCGCACAGCGACAGGGATGGACGCGAGCCGGCGCAGGTGGGTGTCGTCCGCCTGCGCGGCCTTGCTGGCGCATTCCTGCGCCTGTCTGCCCAGGGTGTGCAGCAGGCTGATCTGCATGTTCAACGTGATGCGCTGCAGTTCGATCGCGTGCAGGTCGTGCAGCAGGTTGACCGGCGTGCTGGTCGTGGCGATCAGCTCCTGCCACAGCGCAACGCCCATGGCCGAGCGGTCATGCTTGCGCCAGCGAAGAAAGGTCGTGCCTGCGCCAGTGGTCTGCTGGGCCAGTTCGACGGGAAGCAGGTGGAAGGGACGCCCGCACGCCTGTGGCAGCACCTGTCGCTGTGCCAGGGCAATCAACTCGTCGCGCATGGCGAAGCACTGGCTGGCCCAGGCCTCGAAGTCCCCTTTACCTTTAAAAGGCTTTAAAAGGCCTTTTAGAGAGGCCGCGTGTTCCAGCCGCATGAAGGCTGGCTGTTCCAGAGGACGGAAGTAGCGCGCTTCGCGGTTCAGGTCGCTCATGCCTGTTCGTCCTCGCCGGTGCTGGCCTCGGCCGGATCGGTGGCAGTGGCTTCGTCGGTGGCAGGTGCGGCTGCGGCAGCGCTATCACCACGCTGTTGCAGGCCACGGCGCGTGATGGGCGGCGCAAACTTCGAGCGGCGCGTGCCTTCAAACAGTTCTTGCGGCAGTTCGCCAAACTTCTCCAGCGCCGCCCGTGCTGCGGCGTTCTTCGCCGCGAAGTCGTCGCGGGTGCAGCCCGAGTAGCGGTACTGCTGCGCCAGGCTGAACAGGCTGCGCAGCGCATGGGCGCCTTCGTTGAGCCAGCGCTCCAATGTCGAGCGATCGATCAGCGCGGTGTGGTGGGCGAGGATCAGCTTGCGGGCGATGTCGTCGTAGTCGGCCAGGAGATAGACGGCGGCGAAACCGAGCTGTGCGTTCACGAACAAGGGGAGTTTGACCGGCTGCACGTTGAGGTTCTCGCCCAGGCTCAATGCCGCAGGCACGGCGGCCAGTGCCTGGTCCACCTGTTCGCGCAGCAATTGCAGCGTGGATTTGGTCTGGTCGAGCTTTTCCTCGATGCGCAACATCCACCAGTCGCTATACGGGTCATCCTGCTCCGAGCCGCGCTTCATCTTGTTCATGACTGCGATGTAGCCATTCAGGCCGACGATGCCGGGTCGCCCTTCGGCGGCGGCGCGGCCATGCCAGATGCGCGAGGCGTGGTGGGTGTGAAGCGTCAGCGACATCGTGCTGCGCAAGGAGCCGAGATTGAGTTGTAGAGGTTCGTTGGTTGCCATGGTGACCGCTCGCTGTGGGAAGAAGAGCGGTCAGGATCGGCACGCCGCGGAAGGCAGTCAGTCAACAAACCGAAATGAACCAGACCCCGGTTGTCGTGGCAACGGTGGCCTGTGGCATGAGCTATCCCCTGGGGATAGCTCCACCAACCACCATGGAGCGCTGCTCGCGCAGATGGTGAGAACCACTCATGAATCGACACCACTGCAGTTCCGTGGGCGAAAGCTCCGAGCGGTGCCTGTCGGCGCTACACCTTGCATACATCTATCCCCTGGGGATAGCTCTACGGACGGCCACAGGCGTCTGCTTCATGACCTTGCCGCTCATAGCGATCAGCCTTTGCGCAGAAGGTCGCGCAGCCGGTCGATGTGCTGCCGGGCCACCTCGGGCGGAACCACCTTGCGCGGCGGCTCAGGCGGTGCATCTCGTGCAGGGGCAGGTGGCGGTGCTGACCCTTGCTTGGCCCATGCGTTGAACTCGCCACGGATGGCGCGTTGGATGATGCCGAACAGGTAACCTGCCGGGTTGCGGATGGTGCTGCTGCGACAGCGCTCCACCCATTCGTCCAGCACGGCCTGACGTAGCGGGGCGTCGACCTGCTGCAATGCCACCATGGCGCCGGCCTGTTGCTCTTCTTTCAAGCCGATGAAACCATCGGGCAGATGAACTCCCGGCATCGCGGCCACCTGCCCACGCTCACGCGCGGTAGTACGTACTTCATTGATACGACTACGTACAGTACGGTCCTGCTTCCGATTCCGAAGAGCGCCGTCTGACGCGGGTTTCGGCCCTGCTTCGGAATCCGAAGAGGGGTCATCAGAATTCCGAAGAAGGCTCGACGCCCCTTCTTCGGAATCGTGAACCATGCCCTCCTGTGGATAACTCTCCTGCGACCCAATGCCTCGGCTTGCGAGGCGTTCGGCAAGGACCTGCAGCCGCGAGGGCAGCGTGCGGCCAGACAGCAACGGGTCTTCGGTGATCTCCTTCAGGGTGTGCAGGCCCACGACCTGAACGGCCTTGGCCGAATGGCTCAAGGCTTGGCTGACGAGCTGCAAGTAGTCCGGGTCGAGCTGCATCGCTTCGAACGGGGTCAAGGGCTCATCATGCAGGACGTAGAGGTTGCCGAGGATGCGCCCGGTCTTGGGGTCGCGCCTGCGGC